>PWVO01000215.1 GCA_003561825.1 Candidatus Woesearchaeota archaeon
TAAACGCTTCTTACTAAAGCATTTTCGTAATCACTGCTACCAGATACCAACTCTAGTCAGTCATTCTTCGTAATTACTATTTATAGGTAACGGTTATGACACTCTCTTCTTGGCACACTCTTGCTTTCCTGGTCTCTGGGGGAGCGGCCACGTTGGTAACCCTACCCGCCTATGGCTTACCCGCTGGAGGTAGTGTGGTCACCGGAGAAGCGAGTATCGAATCGGTTAGTCCTAACCAGCTAGAAATTCATCAAGCGTCAGATCGAGCGATTCTGCACTGGGAGACCTTTAGCATTAGCCCTGAGGGGCAGGTTATTTTCCACCAACCCTCGGTGGATGCGTCAACCCTAAATCGGGTGACAGGCTCCACTCCCTCTAACATTGCTGGACAAATTACTGCCCAGGGCACCGTGATGCTGGTAAACCCCAACGGCATTGTGTTTACCCCGACGGCCCAGGTAGATGTGGGTAGCCTTGTAGTTAGCACCCTAGACATTCAAGATCGAGATTTTCTAGAGGGGCACTATCGGTTTGAAGCGCAGCCAGGGGAGGTGCCAGCGGGCATCGAGAATCATGGCAATATTACTGTCGCTGAAGGGGGTATGGCGGCGTTTATTGCGCCAACGGTGGCGAACCGTGGGGTGATTGCTGCCCGTTTGGGCACGGTGGTGATGGCCGCAGGTCAGGGGGTAACACTGGATTTAGTCGGGGATGGCTTTCTTCAAATCCAGGTCGATCCGCTGCTGGCACAGGAGTTGACTGATGTCTATGGCAACCCGCTGAGTGCGTTGGTGAGTCAGTCGGGTGAGGTTTTGGCCGATGGTGGCCAGGTTATTCTATCGGCAGCCATGGTGGAGCGGCTAACCGATAGCATTTTGGGTATGGATGGTGTGATCCAGGCCAACCGGGTCGAAAACCAGGAGGGCCGCATTGTTTTGCGAGGAGATGGGCCAGGTGCGGTTAACATCGCTGGCAAAATTGAGGCCGAGGGCGGTCGGCTAGAGGTATCTGCGCAGGAGCTCACGGTTGAGAGTGAAATCGGTACACCCCGCTGGTCTGGCTCTGGGGCAGCAGATATGGCGGTGGCTCTAGAGCTTGGCAGCGAGGCAGAAGCCGGTCGTCTGACTGTGAGTGAAGATGGCTTTTTGCGGGTGCGGGAGCTGGAGATTGATTCGCCCTATCGAGCAGAAGCGGTTGAAGCGAGTGTGGTGATTGATAATGCCCGCGAGGATGGACTACATGGAGAAACCCTATCGCTTAATACGCGCTTAGATATTGAAAATTTTGGGTTTAATCCCTCCAACCGAGTCAACGTTAATGCTGGCAGTAGTATTCAAGATGGCGTCAATGCTGTTGCTGATGGTGGGTTTGTGGCCATCGGTGCTGGTCGTTTTACCGAGGGTAATACGACTTCCATCAATCGCTCGTTGACGATTGCAGGTGCTGGTGACGGGGCCGACCCTGGCAGCAACACGATTATTAGTGGTGAGAATTCTTACGCTGTTTTTGATATATCGAGTGGAGCGATTCGATTCGATGGGCTACGCATTACCGACGGAAGAGCACCAGCGGGTGGCAGCGGTGGTGGTATGCGCATCCAGTCCGGGGCAGTGGTTAACGTTACTAATAGCGTTTTTGCTAACAACACTGCTGATACAGGAGGTGCGATTGATAATGATGGGACGCTTAGCCTAATCAGGACGTTGCTGACTGGAAATACCGCTCAAGGGCTAGGTGGTGCTATTAGAAATTCCAGGGATATTCTAGTTGATAACAGTCGCTTGAGCGATAACTCTGCTTCTTCTGGAGGAGGAGTTTACAACTCTGGTTTTGCAATAGCTAACAATACAAGCATTAGTGAAAATACTGCTACTGGGGATGGTGGTGGCCTTGCAAATAGTGGCCGCATTACGATCAACCGCAGCACAATAGCTAATAATCAAGCACGTGTCGGTGGTGGGATTGATAATATGCCTTCTGGGCTGGCAGAAATTTTTAACAGCACTATTAGTAGTAATACAGCCAGTGAAATTGGTGGAGGAATCAACAACTCCAGAACCATGGGTATTGTGAATTCCACTCTGAGCGGAAATGAAGCTGGTCTATTTGGCGGTGGAATTTCTAATTTGGGTCAAATTGGTCAGTCTAGAGGTGATCTTTTATTAATCAATACTTTAATTAGTGGTAACGCTGCGACGCCAACACTTGAGAGCATAGATAGAAACCTGCCAAGACTAATTGGCATTGATCCCCCCTATGACTTTGGTACAGATGATCCTACAACTCAGAGTGGTGCTGAGATAGCTAATCTGGGATGGATTCAGTTTCAGGGAGGTAATTTGCTTGGCAGCAATGGTAATAATGGTTTTACTCAGGACTTCTCAATACTCTTTACAGCCGCACCACTTTTTAGTATTTTTCCTGGACAATCTTCTGGTAGTTTTACGACACCGAATGTGCCAACCAGTCAAATCATTACAGACTTAGGCAGTTTTGGCGGAGTCACTCAAACGCATAATCTTGTTCCAGGTAGCCCTGCTATTAATGCCGGCACAGCTGCAACCGCAACTGCAGCACTTAACGCACTCACCGCTGAGCCATCTCCCGCCACAACTGGTTTTATCGGAGGATCGTTATCTTATAAAATTACAGAGGAGTTATTAGCTCCTCTGAACCGTCTCATTTTTCTGGAAAGTATTCTTGAGCAAAATGGCAGAATACTAAACCAGGAATGGGCTTCGTTGTCTGCTGGAGAGGTTTATGATGCTTACCTAGCTCTTAACGCTGAATTTTCAGATCTTGTTTCTAGAGATGAGTATATTAGAGACCTCGATCAGTTAAGTAGCCAGGCAACTGATCAACGTGGTGCGCCTCGTCCTGTCGGTGGAGCCTTTGATATTGGCGCGGTCGAATTTGGCAGTACGGCTCCTCCCATTCCTCAGCCACCTGCTGCTCCTACGCCACCGCCCCCGCCGCCAGTTACACCCCCAACCACTGATGGTGGAACGCCTCAGGCCCCCGGTAGTTTTTCCCAACTCCCAGATTCTGCTTTCAGTGATTTATATCGTCAGAGGCAACCAAACCAGGGGCAAAGAGATTTCGCGTATTGGACTCGGGCGATATACACAAGGAACTGGCGCGCATGGCAAGGGATGGGAATGCCAGGAAGAAATGATAGCAGATATCAACTGGTTACGGATCGTTATGGCAGTTTCAACGTTGGTGTAGCTCCACATGATTTTAGAGACGGCGGTAAAGTTAATTTACTTGATCGACCCATTGAGCCTAGAAGGCAAACAACTTTTTATACCCATGGCTGGAATAGCGATCATCAAGGCAGTCACTCTAATCTTTTTGCTACAGATTTAGGTCTAGCTTCAGTAAGAGGAGGAGCTGTTGATCAGCGAATTATGGTTGATTGGGGACAGGGGGCAAAAACTTCTCCTGCAGGTCGGAGCAGAGCATTGAGAGCAATCACATCACCACAGCCTCTGAGAGAAGAGCTGAGAGAACTTCAAAGTGCGGCTCGAAGAATACCTACAGTTGCAGAAGCTTTAGCTTTACGGATTCTTGAAAGTGGTTTAAAACCTGAGGAAGTGGATCTTGTGGGACATAGCTTAGGATCGTACGTTTCTGTTGAAGCAGCCCGAATTTTATACCAACGCTATGACTTTGCTGTGAACAGCGTTACTCTACTTGATCCGGCTAATGTCGAGCTTATTGGATATGAACCTCCATCATTGAGTTTACTTTCTGAAAAAAATACCTCAACGCTTGCTATATATGACTTAGCATATGGTGGAGGGAATCCTGCCAATAATGGTGAATATGCCCGCAGAGCAAATCGTTCGATTGGTTTGAGTGGTGGAAGAAACCCAGTTGCAGGTCATGACGCTCCGATTGAACTTTATGGAAGCCTTTTAAAGGATAATACTGCCCAAACGATTGATGATTTGAGGCAAGGTACTAGGCCGTTTGATCAAATATTTCCCGGCGCTAGTTTTATTCCTGGCAGTCCAACCCGTAGTCACGTCCAAATATATTGGTAATGAGGGGGCAATATTCTTCTACCTTGTACTCAGCAGGATGACGATTATTTTTTACAGTTTTTTACTTGAATAAATCATTGGAAGACCATTATGCGATAAGTTAAAATGCAGGCCCAACCTGCTAATCGAAAATCCGGCTTAAAGCTTCGCAATAACTCGAATGACAAATTTCCAAGATAAGGAATTGGCATCTAAAGAGGTAGCTAAACGGCTGAAATTTTGTCATTCGAGAATCATCCATTGGCCCAAAAACGACCCAAACCCTTAACCGCCAAGACAACCACCTCCTCGATCGCCTCAGGGTTCAGCGCATCCCCGATCGCAGCAGCAGCGGCTTCAGTCCCAAACTCACAGATTTTTCCTCCCACGCCATAGCCCGCCTCCGCTTCCAGCACGCTGATGTGGGTAATCGGAACCAGCTGATCGACCTCGCCCGGCTCAGCGATATTCAGCGCCAGATGGCAGCCTTCGCGAAAGGTAACTTTCCCTAGCAAATCCTGCACCCGTTTAGGCGTACCCAAACGCCATGCCTCTGGTTCGCTGTCCTCGGCTGGATGTGCCCCCAGTAAATGCCCTTGCCCCAGA
>PWVO01000054.1 GCA_003561825.1 Candidatus Woesearchaeota archaeon
CAACAGCAACAAAGCAGCCCATCATATTTCTCTGTCCGCCGAAAAACCTCTGGTTGGTGTGATGCTGAGACTCAGGAGCAAAGCATGCAACAAGAGTATACCCTTTGCCCTGCTTTGCAGTTGACTCATGCACAAGCTGCATAATAATATCCTTAGACCCTGAAATCCCATAAGAATAAATAGGCATGAAAATCTCATTATAGCCATTAAGCCCATAATCATAAAAAAACTCAGCAAGCCTTAAAGCATTCTCAGGCTTTGCATAAGCCCTCTCAGCACCCTTCCATAACTTTCCGATATCAATCCCTGCAACAGCAGCAGGCAGAAGCCCTGAAGGAGTAAACCCTGAATACCTCCCCCCAATCTTAGGATGCTCAATAAAATCAAATCCGCACTTCTCCTGAATCTTCTTAAGTGCAGAATCTCTGTCCTCAGTAACAACAACCACTTCATAATCAATAAAAAAAGCAAGAGACTCAATCACACCCACAGTGTCACCTGACTTTGAAACAGCAATAACAACAGAATCCTCTTTCCTGCATCCCCTTTTAACAAGCTCAAGATAATCCGGCTCCATAGTAGAAACAACAAAAGCATTTTTTTCAGACCCAAGAGCACCTAAAAAATAACTGAAAGAAGTAACACTTCCGCCATTGCCAATAACAATAATATTCTTCCTGCCCTTGTATTTGGAAGCAGATTTAAGAACAGCCTTAATGTCCGGGCAATATCCAGAAAAAACAGGCCTCTCAGAACTCTTCAAGCCCCTTTTCTTGAACCCCACATTAAACTCAATATCAACCATCTAAATCCAAAAAATAAAGCACATATTTAAATCTTGCCTTTCTGTATGATAAAGTATGATTCTTTTCCTAAACTACAATAAAATAAGAGATGAGAAAAGCGCTCCGAGAATAGCCATGAAAACCAAATAAACAATCAATGACATTCCAATATATAGAGGAATATAAACCCATCCGGACTTAATGCTCCCTTTTCTTATAATTGAAACTATCATAGATGAAAAAGCAGCAATAATAGTTAGGGCATACATTGAGAAAGCCCTGAACTGCTGGGGCCTTATAGGGAGATTTGACATCATTATCGGAAGATTAATACCAGTAGCAACAGGCCCTCCCTGCTCAGTGAATATTCTTGATATAAAGCTTTCAATAATATTCAGAAGCTGGTATGAAAGAGCAAAAAGCCCGGGAGTAATACCAATTGCAACAAATGTTATAAATATTGTATAGCTTACATTTGCAGCAGACATCTCTTTCTTTAGAAGCCTTGTCTCTCCAATATCTTCAACAACCTTGTCAATAATCTCAGCAATCTCTCCTCCTCCCTTAACACCCTCAATTATCAGAGAAAAAGACCTTTTTAGCATCGGAGAGTCATATTTGTCAGTGAAGTCAGTAATAGCAGACTCAAAATCCTCGCCAGTCATTACCCTTTTTGCAACAAGCCTCATCTCACTGCCCAAAACCCCGAACTCAGGCCTGATAGCAGACCAGAGTGCTTTGTCAAAAGACATCCCTCCCTTCAGGTTTTCAGATACAAACTTAAGAAACTCCTGCAAAACCTCCTCTATCTCTTCAGTCCTTTTATATATTTTAAGGTCGAGATATATTGAAACAGTGTAAAATGATATCCCTGCAAGGATTGAGGCAGTAAGAATCCCCATAAGAAATGACAGCAAAAAAAGGGGAACCCCAGAAAATGACTGTGAAAGCAGGGGATTTATATAAGCAAAAAATATAATAATAGTCAGGAGAATAAATGCATAGAACAGTCCTCCAAAAAGCCTGTAAGGCACATCCTTTACTCCTGCATTTAAAAAACGCGCTCTTATCCTCGGCCTAACCTTTAATGGGATAATAGCCTTTCCAAAATCCTCCAAAAACACAAGTTTCATAAGTTCACCATTGGCCTTATAGACCGGATAAGAGATATAAATGTCATCTGCAGCACAACCAGCAGAAACAGCACAGCAAACAAGTGCAGTATTGAAAACTCAAGCCCTATAAAAGTTGAAAACATAATCAGCATTGTTATGCCAAGAGAAGGCATCACGCATGCAATTACCATATAAAACATAACAAGGGAATTCAGCTTCTTTCCATATTCCTTTATCTCAATCACTTCCTCCTGTGCTATCTGCTTTAAAGTTGACTTAAGTGACTTTGTCACCTCTGCCCCGGTTTTTAATGATGTCAGTATCTGCCATATAATCAGCCTGAAACTCTTTGATGCATTATATCTTCGGGCACTGTCAAGAGCATTCTCAATAGGAGTTCCAGTATTAATATCATCAACAATCTCCTTGAAATATTTGCCAGCAACCCCATAGCTCTTTGAGGCATCAATAAGGACATTAAGAAGAGGAGTGCCCCCCTCAAGCTTTATAAGAAGGTATCTCCCAGCAAAAAGAACCTCCTGGTTTATCTCCCTTTCCCTTCTTCTTATGTATACTTTGGGAGTATTTATCATAAATGCAAAAAAAAGAAAAAAAGTCCCTATTGATACAAAAGGAAGGTAGTAAACTGATATTCCCATGCTTCCCATTATCAAAAGCGAAAATACGCTGAATGCAACAGAGAAATAAAAAGAAAAAACAAGAGACTTCTTGACAAGCTCCTTAGGGCTCTCTCTCATATGAGCCTTCATTATGTCCTGCTTTAGTGAAGGAAACTTTCTTAGCACTAAATTAATAAGATTGAGCTTAAATATTTATATCACCGCTTAATGCTCTTTTTAGTATAATACTTTGCGAATATAAGGCCTATCTGGTGTATGTTGTTGATATTGTTCTTCACAAGCCATTTTAATATGTCCGTCTTTTCTTTTAAATCCCTCTTTATGTCTTCTGGGCCTAATCCGCTGTAAAGCTTTATTGTATCCATTATCATTCTTGATTCATTTATCTGCTCAAGCCTGTTGTTTAAAGAGTCAAACTGCATTATTATATTAGGCTCGCCATTTGGCAGAATCTCAGCCATCTGGAGTGTCCTTCTCTTTCCGCTTCTCCTGTCAAGATGCTGAACAACAATCATTGACAATGCAGGAAGCATTAGCTTTGGTATTTCAATAGGCGGGTTTGTCATCCTGACAATTGTCTCATTAGCAGTATTTGCATGTATTGTGCCATAGACAGAATGCCCTGTATGCATAGACTCAAACAAAACCTCAGCCTCTTTTTTTCTCCTTATCTCGCCAACAACAATCCTGTCAGGCCTCATTCTTAATGAATTTACAAGAAGGTCAAGCATGCTTATTTCACCCTTGCCTTCTGGATTGGGAAGTCTTGTCTCAAGAGGCACCCAATGCAGGGAATCAGGCAGTGTAAGCTCCCTTGTGTCCTCAATAGATATAATCCTATGGTTTGGAGGAAAGAAATTATTGATAACATTAAGCATAGATGTTTTTCCAGAGCCTGTTCCGCCTGCAATGAGAATTGAAAGCTCATTCTGCACAGCAAGCCATATCAGCGCAGCCCCGTAATATGAAATTGTGTTTGACTTGATAAAATCTGTAATTGTCCAGGGCTTATAAGCAAACTTCCTGATGGATATAGTGTTGCCCATTGATGAAATCGGGCTCAGTGTTGCATTAACCCTGTCCCCAGTAGTGAGGCTTGCATCCATCAGTGGCTTAAGAAGAGTAATCTCCTTGCCGGAATCCCTGCCAATCATAGTGGAGTAATGCCTTATCCTTGACTCTGAGCTTATCTTAACATTTGTCTTAAGCCATCCGTGCCTTTTATGGTAAACCCATACAGGCTCCCTTGCATTGTTGACAACAATGTCCTCAAGGTTTTCATCTCTCAGAAGAATCTCAATATTGCCAAGGCCGATATTCTCCTGTATTAGGTAATTTACAAGAAGGTCAGACTTCTTCTTGTCAATGTCAGGAAAATACTTTTTTATCAGTATCAGTATCTCATCCCTGAACTTCTCTTTTATTGTTGCAGGATCACTTGAGTCCTCAACCTTCAGGCTGCCTATATTTACTTTAGATACAAACTCTTCCCTTATCTTGTTTAATATAATGCTTGTAATGTTGCTTATATTAAGAATAGAAATATTATATGATGGAATAAAGTCATCAAACCTGAATATGATATCAACACTTACAACAACATTGTTAATTTTTAGCTTGTAGGAGTCTAATACTTTCACTTTTTGCTTTTCTTCCATTATTTTACCTCTTTTTTAGTCAGCTTAGTTTTCCTAGAAAACTAAAGCCAAACCCTAATCAGACTCATCAGGCTTTTTTGGCGGCCTGACATCTGACTCTTTTTTATCTTTTTTCCAAAAAAACCCCCTCTTTTTTTCATTGCTGCTCTCTCTTTTATCCTGGTTTCTTCTCTCATCATGAGAACCTGCATTATCTTTAATAGGATTTGAATTTTGACCTTTATTGAAATTTAGTATCTCTGGCTTTTTTTGGCCTTTTATGCCCCTTAAAGGAGGCGGAGGAGGCATAGCCCTTCTTGCCTCTGGGATTTGACTTATTGGCTGCCTAATATTAGGAGGTGCTTTTACAGTGCCTTGATTGTTTCTTCCAATAGGGGGGGGAGGC
>PWVO01000216.1 GCA_003561825.1 Candidatus Woesearchaeota archaeon
TTTTTATTGCTCAAGAGGCTTAACAAAACATATATATACTGGTTTTGTTTTATATTTGACATAAAAAGGGCTTTTAGTGGTAAAAATGGGGGAAAATGAGAAAAAAGAGGAGAAAATTGTAAGAGAACTTATAAGAAACCCAAGGATTTCTGACAATCAGATAGCAAAAAAAACAGGGATTCCGCTTAAGACAGTTAACAGGAAAAGAAAGGCTCTTGAGCAGATGGGGCTGATTAATTATTTTACCTGCTTTGACAACAGCCCAAGAGGCACTGGTGCATTTAATGCTATGCATATGTATTTTGTTAAATTCAGGCTTGGGATTACAAGAAAGCAGGTGACTGACTTTATTCTAAAGGATATTCCTTCAAAGCAGGAGCTAAAGCATGTAAGGGATGCTTATGTTGGTGACTCTGATGGCAATGTTATTGTGATATTTGTTATTGAGTCAAGGGTTGAGTCTGACATAGTTGAGATATTTAATGCTGAGATTGTGCCAAAATTTGCAAAGGCATTTGGCAATGATGCCATAAACAGGACAAAAAAGATAAGCCTTGAAATGCCTGTAAGGATTATGCATAACTATATCCCAAAGTCAAATACCAGCAATGGAAGGATAAGGGATGACTGGCCTGATGACCTGATATTTGTGGAGTGATAATATGGAAAAAAGAGCTGATTATTTGTTTGAGGTTTCATGGGAGATTTGCAACAAGGTTGGGGGGATTCATACTGTTGTAAAGTCCAAGGCCGCGCAGATGAAAGATATTTACAGGGAAAACTATTATGTTATTGGGCCTTTTTTTGCGCAGAAAATACCTGGAGAGTTTGATGAAAAAGCTCCGCCAAAGGATGTATCAAAAGTGTTTGAGATACTTGAAAAAGAGGGCATCAGGTGCTATTATGGGGACTGGCTTGTGAAAGGAGAGCCCAGAGCGATTCTTATTGATTTCAGCGGCTTTACATACAAAAAAGATGAGATAAAAGCAAGGCTTTGGGAAGGGTTTAAGATAGACTCTCTGCACTCGCAGTTTTTTGATTTTGATGAGCCTACTATCTGGGCTTATGCTGCCGGAAGGCTGATACATGAGATGAAGAAAGCTATTGGTGAAAAAAGGGTGGTTGCGCAGTTCCATGAGTGGCTTTCTGGCGCAGGCCTGCTTTACCTAAAGCAGAACAATGCTGGTGTTGCAACAGTATTCACAACCCATGCCACAATGCTTGGAAGGACAATATGCACAAACCACCTTAATCTTTACTCAATATGGGACAAGATAAACCCAGAGCAGAAGGCATATGAGTTCGGGATACAGGCAAAATACCAGACAGAAAAAGCATGCGCATTTAATTCAGATGCTTTTACAACTGTTAGTGAGCTTACTGGGATTGAGGCAAAGCATTTGCTTGGAAAAAAGCCTGATGTTATATTGCTTAATGGCCTTGACCTTTCAAAATTCCCTACATTTGAAGAGGCATCTATCAGGCATATCCAGAACAGGACAAAGCTAAGGGAGTTTATTATGTATTATTTTTTTCCATATTACTCTTTTGACCTTGAAAAAACCCTTATTTACTTCATATGCGGAAGGTATGAGTTTAAGGACAAAGGGGTTGATGTTTTTATCAGGGCCCTTGCAAAGCTTAACCAAAGGCTGAAGAATGAGAACTCTGATAAGACTGTTGTTGCATTTTTCTGGATTCCTGGAGATATAAAAGGAATAAAAAATGAGCTTATTGAAAACAGGAGCTTCTTTGATGACATAAAGGATGCTGTAGAAGGCAATATTGTTGAGATAAAGAACAAGATAATATACTCTATTGTTTCTCAAAAGCCTCTTGATGAAAAGGGAATCTTTGATGATGACATGATACATGACAATAAAAGGAAGGTTTCAAGGCTTATGAAAAAAGGCTTTCCTGCTCTTTCAACGCATGACCTTAACAATGAAGATACTGATGAGATTATGAAAACTCTTAGGGAAAACGGGCTTTTGAACAATAAAGAAGACAGGGTTAAGGTTGTTTTTTATCCCATTTACCTTACTGGAGCAGACAGGCTTCTTGACATGAGCTATTATGAGTGCATGCAGGGATCCCATCTTGGTGTTTTCCCATCTTATTATGAGCCCTGGGGATACACTCCTCTGGAAGCTGCAGCTTTGGGAGTATCATCTGTGACAACTGATTTAGCTGGCTTTGGCAGGCATATCACCAAAAAGCTTCCAAAAGGCAGGAACAAAGGCATATTTGTGCTAAAAAGAATGGGAAAAAAGGAGGAAGAGATTATCAATGAGCTTGATGAGATTATGTATTACCTGAGCAATGCATCAAAGCAGGACAGGATAAAAAACAAAATGGAAGCCCAGAGGCTTGCATCTCTTGCTGACTGGAAATTCTTTGTAAAAAACTATATCAGAGCGCATAATTTTGCTATTGAAAATATTGAAAAGCAAAGGGGTGCTTAAAATAGAGCTAAGAAAAGACTATGTTCTTGACAGATGGGTTATAATTGCATCTGAAAGGAAGAAAAGGCCAAGGGATTTTGCAAAGAAAACTAAGCAAAAAAAAGGATCCTGTGTTTTTTGCCCTGGCAATGAGAAACTTACCCCTGATGAGCTTGGCAGGATTGAGATGGATGGAAAATGGGTTATGAGATGGTTCAGCAATAAGTTTCCTTTTGTTTTGCCTGAAGGCAATCCAGAGATAAGGTCTGCAAACAAGTTTTTCACTTATTCTGATGCTTATGGGATGCATGAGATGATTGTTGATGTAAGGGAGCATGACAAAAGGCTTGAGGAAATGCCTGATGAGCATATGCTTGCTTTTCTAAAGCTTTGCTCAGCAAGGATTACAGAGCTTGGAAAGCTTGATGGCATTAAGTATGTTCTTGTTTTCAAGAACTGGGGCATGGAAGCAGGGGCTTCTTTGGCTCATTCGCACACACAGGTTGTTGCCTATAATAAGGTGCCTTATATTGTTGCTGAAAAGGCAAGGGCTGTTAAGGCTTACAGAAGCTGCCCTTATTGTGAGATAATAGGGATTGAGATAAATGGGAAGAGAAGGGCTTTTGAGAACAAAAGCTTTGCATGCTTTGCCCCTTATGCCTCAAGGTTTAATTATGAGGCATGGATTTTTCCTAAAAAGCATATAAAGAGCATTGCTGAAATGAGTGATGAGGAGCTTGGTGATCTTGGGGAGATATTAAAAAAAGTCCTGCTTAAGCTTAATGAGCTGGGGCTGCCTTATAATTTCTTTATGCACAATTCCCCTGCTAATGAGAACCTGCATTTTCATATTGGGGTTTGCCCAAGGTCAGCTGTATGGGGAGGGTTTGAGATTGCTGGAAATGATGTGATAAACTCAGTCAGCCCTGAGGATGCAGCAGAATTTTACAGAGGAGAGTCTTTTGAAAAGGATAATCCATGAGATAAACGGAAAAAGGATTGTATGCAGCTCAGGAGAAGACCTGAGATTTTTGCTCTCAAACAGGTATGGAGGATATCTTTGCTTTTCATCAGTTTCAAAAAGCAGGTATGACGGCTTTTTTTCCTTTGACAGAAAGATGCGCAGGTCAGTTGAGTCAGTTGCGCTTAGAAAAAAACGGCCTGTAAAGTCTTTTATTAACCGCTTTTATGAGGCTGAGATAAAGAGAGAAGGTATTAGCGAGATTTTTTTTGTTCCAAATGGCTATAATGCATTTTCCTATGAGCTAAGCCAGGCAGCTGAGTTTGACCTAAGGCTTGATTTTAAAGAGAGCTATGACCAGAGGGAGTGGGGAAGGCTTTACAGCATCTCTGAAGAAGACAGCATGCTCATTGTGAGATTTGAGAAACAGACTGACATAAGAGAGGACTCAGGCAGCGGCCAGCATGAGTATGAGATGTTTATTGCAGTCAAGGCAGAAGGCAGCTTTGCCAAAAAATGCGCATGGGAAAGGGTTTTTTATGATTTTGACTTTAACAGGAATTCAGGCCCTTTTGAAAGACATGTGTTTAATGCAGCAGGGTTTTTCTCAAAAAAAGCTGTTTTTGCAGTTTCAAAAAACAAAGAAGATGCAAAATCCCAGGCAGAGTATGTTTTTAGCAATTTAGCTGGCCTTAAGCAAAAGCAGAAAGCTTACTGTGAGAAGCTGATTAACTTCAGCCCAAAAACAAGTGTTGACTTTGCCCTTGCATGCGCCATTAATTCAATTGACTCGCTTATTGTGGGGGATATTGGGATTTTTGCCGGCCTGCCATGGTTTTTCCAGTTCTGGACAAGGGATGAGGCAATCAGCCTTAAGGGATCATTTAGCTCAAAGAGACTTTCTACAGCGAAGAATGTGCTGCTGAGGCACCTTGAAAGTGTTTCTTCTGAAGGTGAAGTGCCTATCAAGCCTGGGTTTAAGGAACTGATGAGCGCAGATGCCCCGGGATGGTCTGCGCAAAGGGCCTATGATTTTGTTGAGCACTGCTCTTTTATTGAAGACTGTGACACAGATTCATATATTGTAAAGAAAAAAGCAGATGATTTCATGAAAAAA
>PWVO01000039.1 GCA_003561825.1 Candidatus Woesearchaeota archaeon
AACAGGCAAGGCCAACTTAACTATCTGGAGCCCAAATGCAGCCTGGGAAGAAGTCATGCAGAACAACAATGAAACAACAGATGAGATGCGCTTCTTAAACTTGACATGCGGAGATGAATCGGCCTTGTCAAGCTTAATAATAATTGATGATAATAATCAGAGCTTTAATTACACAGAGATAGGCCCTGATGAATCCATAAAGCCAGCAAAGCTTCACATAAATGATTACAGCTGCGATAATTCAACAAGCTCTTTCAGCAACTACATGAACATAGCAGGGTATGCTGAGCTTGTTTTTGAGTTCAGGAACCAAAACTTCACTGTAATTGATTATGCTTATGATCCTCCAGCAACTATTACCAACTGCACTGAGTTGCAGGCCATGAACAATAATCTAACTGGCAATTATCTTCTTGGCAACAGCATAGACTGCTCAATAACTAAAGGATGGAATAATGGAGAAGGCTTTGTGCCGATTGGCAATGAAACAGAAGGCTACAGCTTTAATGGCACTTTTGACGGCCAGAATCATACCATCACAGGTCTTTTCATCAACAGAAGCAATGAAAATTATCAGGCCTTGTTTGGCTATACAGGCACAGGCTCAGAGATAAGAAATGTTGGTTTAATTGATGTTAATATTACTGGCCTTGGAGCTGTTGGCAGCATCGCTGGCCTAAACTCAGGAACTATAACAAATTCCTATTCCTCAGGCAGTGTCATAAGCTTAGAATCTTTGCCTAGTAACTGCTTTTTGGCCAGCAATATTACAAGCTGCATACAAGGCCTTTCAGGCTATGGACTTGATGATTACTACATAATAGGCGGATGCGGCTCAGGCACTGTGCTTGATGTAGAGCTTAACCTATGCTACCAGCGAAATATGGGCCATTGGGCAGCAGCAAACTGGACTAATCAGATGGCCAACTGCGCAGGCCTTGATTTAGGCAATAAAGGAGTTGGAGAATGGAGATTAGCAACAGTGGATGAGATGATGAGGCTTTGGGATTATGGAACAGGTGATGTAGTTGGAGGCAATAATGTAATATTCCAGAACAAGCAGTCTGCAGAGTATTGGACAAGCAGCAGGCGCTCAAGCACAACGGCCTGGCTCGTGAGCCTCGGCCTCGGCGACGTCTTCGACTTCGGCTTCACTTTCAGCTTCCGGGCCGTCTGCGTGTCTTGGAATAATTGAGCATTTGGCTATTTGGTAATTTGGTGATTAAAAATCGCAAGATATGAGCACATCAAAATATACAAAGATGCATTTAATCTCCTGCTTGAGCTTCACAGGGCTTATCCTAAATTCCCCAGAAAATACAGGTTTTCTATCTGCCAGAAAACAATTGACTGCGCTGAAGAAATCATTATCACCATTATAAAGGCAAATAATTCAAAAGAAAAAACAGAGTACCTTAGGCATCTGATAGTCTTGATAGAAACCCTTAAGACAAGAATCAGGGTGCTTAAGTCCCTTGAAATCATCTCAAGGGACTTCTATTTTGCAGTATTTGAAATCATAATCTCTGTTGCAAAACAAGCTCAGGCATGGCATAATTACTCAGAAAAAACATAGCTTAGTTGCAGGCCTTGGCCTTGCAATTCATCACAAATCATTATCGCCAGAGTCAGGCTGCCTTGGCAGCCTGAGCGCGCGAAATCAGTTCGCTTTGCGGCTTTCACAGCAATTGTGAAAATAGAGCCCGGAAAAAATTTCTGGGCCCGGAAAATACAGCAAGTGCTTGTTTTCTGGCGACTAAGTCCGCAAAACACAACAGCAGGGCCTGGAACGTGAACCTCAACAACGGCAACGTCAACAACAACGACATCACTAACAGCAAACGCGCCCTGTGCGTTGCCAGGAACTGAAAAAGGCAGGGCATAAGCCCTGCCTTATGCTTTATAGTTTTGCCTGCAATTATTTGCAAGGCTTTTGAAATCAGAGGAATGCAATGTTATCAATAAATACAGGCAGTGAAATAAACAGCATTAAATCAAATGCCCAGATGCAAGGCACTTTTAGCATTAATCAGCTTTATGATGCTTACTTAAGCTGCGCCAGAAACAAGCCAGGAAAAAAGCCTTTATTGCTTTTCCAGCAAAACCTTGAAGAGAATCTATTTAATCTGCTAAATGAACTTAATACAAATAGCTATAAGATATCAAAGCCCTCTGTATTCACAGTCAGTGACCCAAAACTCAGGGAGATATGGGCATCTTGCTTCAGAGACAGAGTAGTGCATCACCTTGCTGTTAATGCAATTGAGCCATTTTATGAAGACAAAAAAAACAGCTTTAGTTTTCTTGGCAGTTCATATTCATGCAGAAAAGGAAAAGGCACACACAAAGGAGCTCTGAAAGCCCAGAACCTAATAAGAAAAAACAAATACTTTATTCAGCTTGACATAAGCAGTTTTTTCAACTCAATTAGCAAAAAGATTCTTTTGGATATTTTAAGCAAAGACTTAGAATGTGTTCCTTTAAGAGCCAAAAAAGAAACAATATCCCTCTTAGGCAAAATAGTTATGCACAGCTATACAAAAGATTTTTACTGCCATGACTTAAGCAGCTTAAAGAAAATTCCTCTGGAAAAATCTTTGTTCAGCTCTGAGAAAAAAGAAAAAGGCCTTCCAACTGGGAATCTAACAAGCCAGTTTCTGGCAAATGTCTATCTTAACAGGCTTGATAATTATGTTATTAATGGCCTTGGCTGCAAAGACTGCATAAGGTATGTAGACGATTTGCTTTTATTCTCAGATAATCCAGAAAAACTAAAGTATTTTGAGATGGAAATAAACAGTTTTCTTAAAAAAGAACTAAAGCTTTGCCTTAACTCAAATAAGGCAATTCTTGCAGAAACATCCAAAGGCATAGACTTTCTTGGCTATTACATCAAGCCAACGCATACCTTAGTGAGAAAAAGAGTAGTAAATTCATTAAAAAAGAAAAAGCATAGCTTAAGCAAAAAGCCAAAAACAATAATAAATTTGAAAAAAGCCCAGGCAGTTTATAACTCATATTTTGGGCATTTTGAGAGCGCAGATTCTTTTAATCTAAAGCTTAGTTTTCATAAAAGCTTAGAGGAGGATTTTATGATGAGCTATAAAAAAAACAACTGGCATTTAAAGCCCAGGCTTAAAGATAATTTCAAAACATCATGGGAGCAGTATAATTTTTTCAGGAGCCAGTATCCAGATGCATTAATACTGTTCCAGAAAGGCATTTTTTACAGGCTTTATAATGAGCAGGCAAGATTTATTTCAAATAAGATGGGCCTGCGCCTTGTTATGAGGAAAAACCACTGCCTCTGCGGCTTTCCTCTTGAATCAAAAAAACTCGAAACATTTAAATCCATTGGCTGCAACTATGTTATTATTGCACAGCTTGGGCATGAGCTAAAAACAGGAATAAGAGAGAGGATAGTTAAGGAAAAATGCCTTAATTCAAGGCCTTTTTTCTTTAATCCAAAAAATCCAAAGCATTTTTTTGGGATTAAGAAAACCAGCCAGAGCCCAAATGGCGAGCATCCCTTCAGCCCTTTTGGCTTTTATGATAGGCTTTCTTTAAGCCCTGAAAAACACGATAAAGAATCACAGCTAAAGGACATATTGTCATGGGATTTGGAGAACATGACTCCTTTAGAAACCTACAGGAAATTAAGCTGCATAATTGAAAATGAGAGGTGAAAAAAATGAAAAATAAAAACCCCCCAAAAAATAAATTAATCATAATCTCACTTGCTGCTTTTTTTTTAGCAGCCTTTATATTTGAATATTTTGTGTATGCTCATTCAGTTGATACTATCTCTTGGTATGAAAGGCAGTCCCAGCCTCATCCAGATTATGATGGCCTTCAGAGTGCTCCCAATGCCTCTTGGTTTGAGGTAGATGGCTGCGGCTCAGGCACAATGCTTGATACAACAACAAACCTCTGCTGGGAAAGATCACCATTATCAACAACTGGAAACTGGGCAAACAGAAAAGCTTATTGCGAAGGCCTTTCTTTAGGTGATAAAGGAGCAGGCGAATGGCGTTTGCCTGAGCCAAAAGAGCTTCGCGGCTTAGTGCATACAGGCATTTCATCAGGCTATGGAGACCACTTAAACAGCATTGGCTTTAGTAATTTCGTCAATAACGTTTACTTGACAGGCACTTTAACAGAATGGGATTCAGGCATGGTCTGGTTCGTGCTCTTCTCCAACGGCAGCGTCGGCTACGACGCCATCACTACCGGCCAACGGGCGGTCTGCGTGTCTTGGAATGATTGATTATTTGGCTATTTGACTATTTGGTGATTTTTTTTGTTTTTTTTCAAGGCAGAGCCATAATCTATGCAAAAACAGAAATTTATGATTTATAATGCACAAATTGCAGAATTATGCGCATTATATTGCACATTTTGCAAAGATTTATATACCTTAACTGATTCTTTAATAAAATGGACAAAAATCTAATTAAAAGAAGGCTCATAGAGCAAAAAGAAA
>PWVO01000114.1 GCA_003561825.1 Candidatus Woesearchaeota archaeon
AAATCTATTAATATAACAGGCAGCAAGGATCCTGATAAAGCATTGCTGGCATGGGATCTCAATGGCCCAAGTGCAGAAGAGGATGATAATGAGGAATTGGGGAGTTCTGCTGGCAGCAGAGAGGCAATAAAATCACCTATTGTTTTCAGGGCAGGGGAAAAAGGAAATTATTCTGTTGTTGCTGAATTTTTTTACAGAGAGATTGTTGAAAAGAATTTCAGCATTTCTGCAAGAGATGATGGTTATGAAGTATCAGGTGATTTTGATTTTGTAAATACTGTAAAAAAAACCTATGAAATAGGAGAGGTTGTTGAGATATCAATAAACCTAAGCCAGCATATTGACAGCTTTTGTAAGGAATGCAGGCTTTCAATTTCTTCAGAAACAGAAGTTTACAATTATGTGGGAATTCCTGATGAGAAGATACTTTTCCTTCCAAGAAGCACAGGCAGGCATTATATATATGTCACTGAGAATGGTAAAGAAATAGGATCTGGGTATTTTGATGTTGTTTCAGAAAAATCAGAAAAAGAAGAAGAACTGCAAAAGGAATTGCCTGAAGTAATTGATGAAGACAAAATTACTGATGATTATGAGCAGGATAAAGAAGTGCATTATCCTGCAAGCAAGCCAGAGTACAGGATTAATGAGGATGTTATTGCTGAATTTGACTTTTCAGAAGAGGCCAGCAAAAGAAGAAGCCTGCTTGACAGGATTTTTGGAACGCAGGTAATACAGGAAGTAAGGGCTTATGTTGAGGGGCAGAAAAACAACCCTGACTTTTTTCTTAGCATTGAAAACATGGGAAACAGCAGGTTCAGGATTCTTGTAAAGGCAAATGAGAACATAGAGCAGGGCGAGTATTCTATTATTGCAGAGGCAAAGATAAAAGGAGAAAGTGTGTTCAGGCAGCACAGGTTTTTCTGGAAAGGGTCATGGGAGAAGCAGGAAAAGGCTCCAGAACCTGAGATTCCTGAAGAGATCGCAATCCCAGAATATGATGATGTTTGCTGCTATTTCAGCTTAGCGGAAAATGCTGAGATTGTCTTTGACTTTCATGAAGAAGCTCTGCCGAAAAAAAATGTCATGGAGATTGCCCTTAAGACACCAAGTGTTGAGAAGATGAGCGCGTATGTCTATGGAGAGGAGAACAATGATAATTTTGCTATTCATATTTTTCATGAGCAAAGCGACAGGTTCAGGCTTATGGTTGAGGCAAATGAGAACATAAAACCGGATGTCTACAGGCTCATTGCTGCTGTTAAGATTGGTGATGAGGTTTTTGCAAAGCAGGAGCTTTTCAGCTGGGGCATAGAAGACCAGGATGAGATAAGCAGGCTTGCAGGAATTAAGGGAGATGACAGGCCTCTTGAGCAGATTATCAAAGTTACAGGGATTTTAACTGACCATAAAGCTGAAGAGGAAAAAACAGCTGATGAGGAACAAGAAAAACCAGAAAAAGAAGAATTAGAAAAAGGAACTGAAGAAGATAAAGAAAAGATAGCAGAGATTGGAGAAGAGATTGAAGAAAAGAGAGAAGAGACTGAAGAAGAGGAAAAAGAAGGCTATGAGGAAAAAACTGAAACAATCTCTGAAGAGCAAAGCAAAGAAGAAGCTGAAAGAAAAAAAGAAGCAGAAAAAGAAGAAGCACCCAGTGATGAAAAGACAGAGGAAAAAGAAATAACCGGCCTGCCTGATATTACAGGTTATGCGGGGTCTGCTGTTTTCAATAAAGAGATTGACAAATCATTAAAGTTAATTAAATTAAGTAATAAATTAATTAGTGAAACTCTAGAGCTTGCTGACTCTGCAGGGAGAGGTGTTTATGCTGCTGCTGTTATCTACAGCGAAGAAGAAGTAATGCTTGAGAAAGAGAGGGACAGGAGCTTTTTGGGGATTTTTTCTGTCAAAGAGTCTTATGAGGCAAGGGCAAAGAAGTATGATGTTGATATTTTTCCACAGGGAATTCCTGCTGAAAGAATAAGCTTTAATGGCCTTGCAATTGCTGAAGGAGAGACTGCTGAGCTGAGGATAGAGGCGCTTGAGAGAGAGCGTGTTGGAATTACTGCCCAGCTTATAGAGAATTCTTTTGCAATTGACACAAGCTCCCTGGCCTTTGATGAAGCAAAAATAACCATGACAGCAAAAGGCACTGAGCTGCACAAGTGCGCTGAGTGGAATTTTGCAGAGAGAATATGCGAAGGAACATGGGAAAAGATAATGGATCTTGTGCCTGGCAGGGAATATGAGATTGAGATAACTCCTGATGACCCTGCTTTTGCTGAGACAGGTGTTGCATCTATAAACACCAGGAAGTCTATTTACAGGCCAGGCGAGAAAGCTGAGATAATAATTGCTGTGCTTGACAAAGAGGGGTATCTTGTTGATGGCGCTGATGTTAGCCTGGAGATAACATCTCCTGCTGGGCATAAGTCTTATTTCTCAACAGGCCACGACAATGATGCCCTTAGAATCACTATGCCTGAAAAGGGGATTTACACAGCAAGCTACACCGGAACTTCAGAGGAAGGGAATTATCTTATGCATGTAAGTGCTTTTGGAAATAATGTTGACAGCCATATGGAATCATATTTTATTGTAAGAGAGTATTATGAGTTTGACATTCTCAGGGAAACTCCTGCAGCAACAGACCCCTGGCTTGGGCCTTTCAGCTCTTCTGTAAGCATTGTTTCTTTTACTAATGAATCTGTGTTTGACTTCAGTGAAGTTCTTCCTTCAGGTTTCAGTGTTTCTGACACAGGAGGGGCTGATTTAAAAGAGCAGGACGGAAAAAAGATATTAAGGTGGGAGGGGCTTGAGAATGGCTCAACTGTGAGCTACAGAGCAACTCCGCCGCTTATAACACCTGAGCTTTATGAGATTGGGCCTTCTTTTGTTGAATACAGCGGAGGAGTGTTCACTGAGGCCAGGCCTTGGTATCTTGCTGTTGACCCTGTTACAATATATTATGACCCTAATTCTGATATACAGACAGAGCTTGATTCAAACTGCAATAATCATTATGACTGTGTTGCCAAAGGCATTAGGCAGCCAACTGCCCCAGGCACTGCAGATTATGTAAGGGGAAGAAGCAACCAGCATGACGGATTTGTAGATGAATGGGGCTTTCCTGAGATAACACAGTCTGAAGTGAATTACATCACTGCATGGGTCTATGCCTCAACTGGAGCAAGAAACCAGTTTAGTGTAAGGCTTAAGCAGGGAAATAATGTAAGGGGCTCTGTTAACATACCTGTTTCACAAAGCGCTGGATGGTACAGCATTAACTGGACTTCTGTTTCCGGTGACTTGTCTGACATGAGGATCGAGGTTGTGCATACAGGGGCTACTGGGCAGCCAACTTACGGTTATATTTACGCTGCATATCTTGAGGTTAATGCTGAAGAGGAAGTGCCTGAGGTTGAGCTAATAAGCCCTGGGGATAATTCCTGGATTTCATCAAGAAGCATAAATTTCACTTTTATTGCAGATTCAGGCAATGACATTGCAAACTGCTCTCTATGGACAAATGAGTCTGGCTGGAGCTTAAAGAGAACAAAAGACTCAGGGATTTTAGACGGGGAATTGTCCTGGATTAATGAGACATTCAGCTCTGACGGGTCATTTTTATGGTACATAGAATGCTATGATGAAACAGGAGCAAAAGGCTCTGCGCCTGCTAATTTTACTGTAAATGCTGATATTACAGATCCAACTGTCACTCAGCACCTGCCAGAGGACAATGACTATACTGATGTTTCTGACCCTGTGACTGTTACTTTTGTGTGCAATATAACTGATAACATGATGGCAAAAAACCTTTCTTTGTACATCACAGACAGCAATGATGAGAATTTTGGCTTTGCTGCAAGCTGCACTGTGAATTCAAAAGAGGGTTCATGCCAGTGGCAAAGAGTACTTGCAAACGGAAATTACACATGGGCATGCCTTGGGTATGACATGGCAGGGAATGATGCATGGAGCGCAAACAGAAGCTTTGAGGTTAATTCAACCCTGACAATCCCCAAGATTGATGCAATACAGTGCGAAAAGCAGGGTGTTGGATGGGTTGACTGCAGCAATATAGGATTTGGAGACACACTTACCAGCGTAAGGGCAAACTTTACAGATGCTCTGGAGCATATAGTAGATGTGAGCTTTAATCTTACAAATATTCCTAAAAGCCACACTTATTTCAGCAGCAATGCAACTTACAATGAGTCAGGATGGTGGGTTTTCAACAACACAGACATTACTATTGCTGACTCAGGAGATTTCAGGCTGTCTGTATTTTCATGGGACAGTGCAGGAAACACAGACTATAAAGCAGAAGAATGGCTTGTCCCGTGGGGATACCTCTCTGCGACACTTGTAAGCCCCTCATCAAATACTGATGTAGCATGGAATGAGTATTTTACATTCACTGCAAGAGTTGAGTGCATAGGCGGAGAGTGCGGAGATGTTAATGCAACTCTTGAC
>PWVO01000139.1 GCA_003561825.1 Candidatus Woesearchaeota archaeon
CTGGGGTTTATAATCCTGCTTTATGGCTGGCTTTGGCGCAGGAACATATTTCGGCGTATGCCATTTTCCTTTTTCAAAATCCCTGAGAAAATAATCTTTTCTTTTATTGTGCCAATAAACACCAACAGAGTGCCCTATACTGTTGCTCTTAATGCCAGATATATCCTTTGCATTATAGTTTATTATTTGTTCAGATTCCCTGCCGTTTTGTAATATGCCGAGATTGCATCCATGAGAAACTTCGCTTACAGAATTTAACCTGCCTCTGACTACAAGATCAAGACCAGAAACCTCTTCTTTTACCACCATCTCAATAAGCAGGTATTTTAGGACTGTTTTTAAATTTTTGTATTTCTGAATGCCTGCTTTAGGGGTGTTTTTTTCTGTTTGAAGCACCAGACTTCCTTATGCTGTAGTTTAAAGGATTTTTTATCCTGCTGCAAAGCCCGTCCGGGCCGCATATCCCTATATCCTTGTAATAAGCGCTGTTGCTGCAGTTTGGAGGCAGAATGCTTTTCCTGCGCTTCTGCGAATAACTAAGCTGGGACAGAAGGCTTGATTCTCTTAAAGGCTCATTATTCTTCTTGTTCCAGGCAATCAGGGCCTCTTTTATCTTATCTTTTTCCCACCCAGCACTTCTGAGAAAGTTTATGAGTATGAATGAAAACCTTTTTCTGCCGTCTGAGAGCCCATTAAGGCCTTTCTTGATGCACGGCGGGAAGTGCTGCTCCTGGAGAGCAAAGTCAAGCGGCTCATATTCTCTCTGTTCTTGCTGCTCTTCCTGGTCAGGGATTTTGTAGTCAAATGCCTGTATTATCAGCTTTGATGCCTCCCCCCTTATTGTTTTTCTGCTGTCCAGAAAGCGGATTTTCGGGATTTCAAGATTCTCGGGATCAGCTGATTTTTTCTCAAATGAAAGAACTGACGAGACCCCAACAGGGATTGAGGCAAGGCCTGACTTCTCGTGCAGGGAGTATGGCATCCTGTACAAGTGCCTCGAGGATATAAGCATTGCGTCTATAAAGAGGTTTGCTTTTTTTATTGTTTTTCTGCTGCTGCATCTCGGGCATTTTTTTTCATTGCCCGGAGAGCTGATTTTTTCCATGTATTTCCCGCATCCCTGGCAGACCATGTATTTTTCTGAATTTTGCGATATTATGTTTCTGCTGCAAGAAGGGCACACAAATTCAGTTGCATGGCTTTCTGCTGGCTTTATTTCATTGCTGCATTCTTCGCATATCTCTTTTAAAAAAGCTTTTTTATCTTTTGCATTCTTTAGGAGATTATTGAATTCCTTGTCTTTTGTGATAATTTTTGAGATTCTGAAATTGTTCTCTTTGTTGTCAATATAGTCTGCAAGGTATGCTAATACTCTTCTTGTTGCTTCTGGAAACAAAAGCCTTGTATCTGTATTGTGAAGCTTTTCTGGAAAAGCATCAAATGGAACCCCAATGTGGAAGCCCTTGTTGCCTGAGAATTTGCATGTTACTGAATTTATTCCGTGCGCTTTTATGGCTTTTATTATCTCTGAGCAGATAAGTTTTGTTATTTCCCAGATCTCGAAGTCTATGTCTATTATTAAGTCCCAGCCGCTTCTTAATGAGTCTAAGTCTGATTTTTTAAGCTCTGTGCTGAGCTGCAATGGGCTTTTCCATATCTCTTCTGAAACATGAAATGATGTTGCTCCCTGCTTTACAAGCTCGAAAATGTCCCCTGGATAGTTTATTGTGTCTGGCCTTTTTCCAAAGCCTTTTTCGCTGAATTTTGCTGCTATTTCCCTTTTTTTTGCTGAGAGGAGCATTTCTTCCTGGATTTCTTTTTTTTTGTAATGTTTGATGGCTTTGCTTAATGTTATCATGTATTGCCTTTTTTTAGGGATTTATTTAATCTTTTTGCATGTTTTTTAGAAAGATTTATATATTAGTATACGGATTATTGACAAAATGATTAAAAAAAGAGGCCAGGTTGCATTGTTTGTTGTTATTGGCGTTGTTGTTCTTATTCTTGCTATGCTGCTTTATTTTACAAGGGGAGAGGATTCTCAGATATATTTAGGGCAGATTGATACAAGGCCTTATGATTCTTACATGAGCAGCTGTGTTGACATGCTTGCTAAGCAGAGTGTTCATCTTATAGGCAAGCAGGGCGGCTATTTCATGCTTCCATTTGAGTATGAGGAAGCTGGGATTGATATTCCGATTTATTTTTGGGAAGGCATTGATATTATGCCAGGCATTTCTTTTATTGAGTCTGAGCTTGAAAGATATATCAGCAACAACATTGTTGTTTGCTATGATGGTGCAAAAGAGATTCTTCCTGCAGGCTATGCTCTTGAGGAGTTCGGGGCTGAGACTGATGTTGTTATTGCTGATGATGGTGTAAGGTTTGAGGTTAGGCCTAATGCTGTGATTAAGCATGAGAATTCTGCTGGCCAGATGAGGGACATCTCTGCTGATATATTTCCTTTGAGGCTCAGGTCAATGCACAGGCTTGCTGAGCTTGTTGTCCAAGACAATGTTGATGAGCCAGATTACATCTGCATGAGCTGCCTTGTTGACTGGGCTGAGGAATATGATGTAAGGTTTGTGCTTAATAAGACTTACAGCAGGTTTTTTGAGTTCACAGTGATTGATGATTATGCTGACATTTACGATGAGCATTACCAGTTCAGGTTTTCAGGCAAGGTCCGCGACCCAAATGATGGCCAGGAGGAGGCAGAATGAATTCATGCAAAAGATCATGCATTAGCAGGCTGTTGGCCTTTACTTTATTTTTCGCTCTTATTTTTTCAATACTGGCCATAAGGATAATTGCAGAAGGTGAAGATGTAGATTTATCAGATGTAAGACCAGTGCCAAGACCTGATGATACCCCTGTTACGAATGGTGATCCCGGAGAGGGGCCACTAGATAGAATAGAAGGAGATAATAATAGAAGACTTTTAGAGGATAAAGGTCTTTCAAATGAAGATACTAAAGGATTAAGATTAGAAGAAAGAGACGGCAATATAAGATTAACTGGCGGAGATAATGGCGGAGAATTTGCAGGGCTTAATATTGGCAGCGGCCAAAGCATTGAAGTAACAGTTAATGAAGACGGGTCTTTTGTTTTTAACACAGAAGGAGAAATGATATCAATCAGCAATGAAGAATTTAAAGCAGAAGGAGCAGAAGCATTAAGCGATGAAATAAGTGTTAATGGCGTTTTAGGCATTGACAAGGATGGCCAGCTTTTTGTGCCAAGAGGCTCTGAAGATGCTGAGATTAAAATTGGCGAGAATACATTTAAGATAAGAAATATGGGCGAAGATGATGAGGATAAAGATCTCAGAATCTTGTTTGGCCTTGAGAGAAACCCTGTTTTCTGGAGAGAGTATACTGGTGAAAAAGGAGTAAATGCAATAAATTTCGGAGAGGATTATATTTCCGGCAGCAGGGTTATGAATGCAGAGATCGAGGCTATGGGCCAGCTGATCCAGATTGGAGACACTCCTTCTGGCTTCTCAGTGTCAACAAGAGGCGCAGGATATTATGCTGATGAACATTCCCTGATTAAGGTTGAGTACGGAGAATGCACGATAAACAATCTCTGGAAGATTGAGACAGGGGTTGGTGTCTATACTTTTGAAGAGATTGAAGATGCCCAGGATGATGAAGAAAGGCCTATCTACAATGTCTTTGTAAACCCTGGAAACAGAGTTATTTATTGCGGGAAAGAGAAGGGTTACAGATTAGATAGAGAACTCTCAGAAAGGCCTGTAATTGAAGAGCAAACGCCTGATGAAAGGGATGATGAAAGACCAACAACAATGACTCCTGAAAAAATCTATTCACATGTTGTTCAGAGCGGTGAAAACTTATGGTATTATTATGAAAGGTCTGGCCTAAGAGAAGAAGGCACTAGTTTTGACGATTACATAAAGGCAGTTAGGGAACTAAATGAAGATATTGAAGATCCTAATTTAATATATGCTGGCCAGACATTGAAACTTCCTAATGAATTGCCAAAAGAGAGAGTAACATTTAATGAAATAGGAGATGGTAGTAATTTGCCAGACAATTTGAGAAAATGGGCAGAAAGCATGGCAGAAAGAATGGGAGAAACTTTTGCACATGGACCATCAGGAACCTCTGTTGAAAGGGACCAAACAACAGACCCTCCAGAAGGCACAGATAATGATGATATACCTTCCCCTTATATTTTACCAAAGCCTAATTGGGAAGATAGAGAAGACAGGAATTTTAATAATTATCTTAATAAGATTGATAATTATATAATACATATTGCTAACCCTAGTGAAAGACATTATCCAAAAAGAGATATAGAATGGTTTTTAGATATAGCAAAAATATTTATTGAAGAAACATCTGAATTAAATTATATAGAGGAGAATTATCCAATATATATATCAGAAAATAACGATTATACTAAGGAAGATTATAAAAGATTCCATAATAATATTGATAC
>PWVO01000099.1 GCA_003561825.1 Candidatus Woesearchaeota archaeon
AAAAGCAAAAAGGATATAATAGGCAAGAAGCGGCAGTGCCTTAAAATAATTGTAGGAAGCCTCAACAGGATCAAACATAAAAGAAGAAAAAAGAATGTAGCCGAAAACTGCGGTCAGTGAAAAAAGGCAGCATGCAATAAAATAAGGCTCTTTAATCCTCTTAATGTACAGAAAGCTCGCTCCTGCTGCCATTCCAAAAAGCGAGACAGATATAACAAGCATAGCAAAATTATAGGAATAGGCAAGAGACATCACCCTTATCAGGCTAATCTCAAGAAGCAGGGCTGCAAATGAGATTAGAAAAATGCCTGTGAGCATATTTTTATGGCCCTTTTCCATCATCATTCGTTAAAAAGCCCCTTTTATTTAAATCTTATTTTTATTTATCCTGAGAAAAAACTTTTTTAATCAGCTAGTTACCATTATCAATTCCAGAATAAATCTCCTGAATCTTTTCTTCCCATTTCCCTGGGCTGTAATAAAAAACACCAAAGCCATTCTTTATTGAATAAGCAGAAGAGCCACTATAATAGTAAAGATCTGCATATGGGCATGCATGCTAAATCCTTTATACACCATAATTAGTTCCAGTGCATTCATACTTGTTAAAATCCTCTGTTGACCATGAGAAATGCCCTTGCTTTTCATTTTCAAGTGTCTGGACCAAATCTTCAATAGGATATCTGCATAGTGTATATGTATTTATCAGGGCCTCTCTGCCTTCTTCATTAATCTGCTTAATTTGCTCATCAATCTCTTCCTCATTAAGGCCTTCATCTAAAAGCATCTGCCTCATTTCATCTGAAAACTCATAATTAACATCATCATACCTTTGGTAATAAACACACCTTTGGTCTTCAATGCCCCTTATCTCCCTGTATGTCTTAGAATTTGCAATCAATCCGACAAAGCCCAAGTCCATCTCCAAATCAACTGAAATACTTGCAGGGCAGCATTCCCTTGCTGAATCAATAAAGCATTCAAATTTTTCCATGTTCTCAGGGTCCTCAACTGAATATTCAGATAGAAAAAAGCTTCCGCAGTCAACCATCTCTGTCTCACACTCTTCATCAGAAACATGATATAGATTGTTTTCATCTCTTATATCATAAATGTCATTCTCTGATTCATGGTCAAAATCATCAAATAATCCGTCATCTGTAAAAATCCCATTTGGGGTTTCATCATTTAAATCATACATACCTATATTTTCATATTGAATACACTGGCTGTCAATGCATTCATATCCAGAAACACAATCATAATTAGAAAAGCATTCAATGCATCTTTGGCTGCTTAGGTCACATAACTGTGAGCCAGTTACACATCCAATGCACTCTTGATAGCAGTCATTATCATTCATGCACTCATAATAAGATAAGCTTTCATGTTTTAATAATCTTATCTCAAAAAAAGGCTTGCCGTCAATTATGTCCAAAAGCCCCAGATACAAATCATTAATCCCATCCCCATTAATGTCTATCTCCTTATGATCCCCTATAAATACCTCAAAAAGAATTGGATCAGAATATAAGGCAAAAATTGCAGAATCTCCAGTCAGCCTTTCAACCCTGAGAATATGGCCCTGGCTGTTTATATCAAAAGAAAATGCTTCCTTTGTCCCTAATTCAATCTCATGCATTGAATCAGAAAGCTGTATTCTTGGCGCAATAATACATTCTGATGTTTTTGACCCTGGATTTAGGCAGAGGGTTGCAGTTTCAGGGTTATCATCTTCGCAATCTAAATCATTATTGCATGAAACTCTTTGAAAAATGCCGCTGAAAAAAGCAAAAATAAGTATTGAGCACAAAATAATAAGAATTCCAGCGCCAAAAAGAATTTTTCTTTTAAATTTCTTTTTCTCCTTTGGCTTTTTTTCCTGCTCTTTTTTCAGGCCATCCGGAGTGCCGGGTGCTGCTCTTTTTTTAATTTCAGAAGGGTGTATAATCTTCTTATCCAGCATGCCTTTTTCTCGCTTTATATTCCTTTTATTAAGCCTTTTTTCAATTATCCTTCTTTCAATCTTCAGCTTCTTTTCTCTGTCTGCATAAGCAATTGCCTGTCTTGCTTCAGAAGGAGTGTAGCCATATCTAATCAGATGCCTGTACAATACATCAGAATGGTACCCCTTTGACCTCTGTTCCTTAATATAATCAACAAGCTCTTTGCTTATCATTTTGCTGTAAATTCCCCTTTAAGTCTTTTTTTTTCTTTTATTAATCTCTTTATCCTTGCTCCATGCCGCAATGCCGACTAATATTGCAAATATCAGGTAAAATAGAAATGAAAACAATGATAAGGCACCGGATATTAACACTATCCTTAAGATCATATCTGGAATAAATAATGCTCCAATTATTTCTAGAGCTGATGACAAATAAGACAAAAGTAGCCCGATTGGAAGCCCCAATGCATAAAAGCCCGGCCTGTTAAGAGCCTCAAACATTTTCCAGAGCCATATTGTAGCATAGATCATAAAGACAACAGATGTTAAAACCATTATGGCCCCAACGAGTATAGCAGCAAAACTCTCAGGCGATAATGCCATTGAAAATGCCAGAATAGGATAAAGCAAAAGATTTATTCCTGAAAGAACAAAAGGCCACCAGTGCATCTTAGCAGCAAGCATGGCAATAACAATCGGCCCATAAAAAGGAATCCATGCTATCGCAGGATACTTGACATTAAGCTTTTTTCCAATATTCATAAAAGCAAATGAAAAATAGACATAAACCCCGGCTAAAATAAGAACAGTAAACAAAATAATAAATAAAAACATAAAAATTGTCCCTGGGTCAGCAAGCTCTGATGTGCTCCCTATTTCTTGAGTAACAAAACCCACTATATTTCTCATAATTCACACCTCTTTTTTATTTCCTGATCAAAATCATTCAATTTTTGCTCCATGCTGCAATGCCTACAAAAACAAAAAAAGCAATTGCAAAAGGAAAAGCAAAAAAAACACCAAAAATGGGGACTAGAGATGATAGGTAATACAATGGCAAAGCTAATGCAAAAAATCCCGGCTGCTTAACAGCTTCAAACATTTTCCATAGCCATATTGTTGCAAAAACCAAAAATGAAATCATTATCAAAGAACCAATTAATCCCATCAAAACTATTGAAATAAAAGATTCAGTAAAAGAAGCATAAAAAAAAGTCATAAAGTCAAATATTATGCTTGCTCCAAATAAAATAAAAGGCCACCAATGCATCTTGGCAGCTAGCATAGCATTAATTAATGGCCCCACAACTGGAATCCACGCAATCGCAGGATACTTCAGATTAATCTTTTTTCCAATCTTTGTGAAAGCAATTGACAAGTAAATATAAATCCCTAATAGAATCAAAAATACAAATAAGAGAATTAATATGAATACTATCCCAGATGCCATACGACTAGAAGGATCTACATTTACTAAGTTTTCTGCTGTAGCAAAACCCAATATATTTCTCATAATTCACACCTCTCTTTTATTTCATGATTAAATTCATTCAATTTTTGCTCCATGCTGCAAGGCCAATAAACACATAATAAATGATAACCCCTACCTGAGGTATCAGTATCATCAGAACCCACCATCCTGGCTTGCCTATTGCCTCAAGCATCTTCCACTGCCATACAAAATAATAAATTACAGATATTAATAGTAAGATATATCCAATTATAAGGATTAATATTCCGGATATTGCTGAAACATTAAAAAGCAAAATAAATCCAGCCAGCATAGTCAAATTCCCTGCGCAGAATAATATTAAAGGCCACCAGTGCATTTTGGCAGCCTGCATTGCAATAATCATAGGTCCCAAAAAAGGAATCCATGAAAGCCTTGGCTCATTAAGCCTGGCTTTTTTTCCAATATACATAAAGGCAAAGGCCATGTATAGATAATTGAAAAGAAAAATAAAAGCAAATATTAAGCCATAGAACAAAGCCAAAAAACCAAGAAATTCTGGCTCTTCAGCAGCAGAGCCAAAAAGCTCATTAATAATCATGCTTGAATTAAGAGGCTGTCCTAAATTCATCATTTATTTCACTTCTCTCAGTAAATTAAATAAAAAAGAAAAAGGCATTAAGCCTTGCTTAAAGCCTGTTGTTTTTCCTAATCTTTTCCCCATGCTGCAATTGATATTAGGATAATATTGACAATTGGGATTAAGCAAAGTATTGCCCACCATCCTGGCTTCTTTATTGCCTCAAACATTTTCCAGATCCATATAATATACATCACGAAAAAGATTAGGGAAGCAATATAATAAATGTAGACATTAAATACTCCGAGAATCATTCCTATGTAGAGGAGCCATGGCCACCAGTGCATCTTAGATGCCTGAAAAGCAATAATCATTGGGCCAAAAAAAGGAATCCATGCAAGTGCTGGCATACTTAGCCCTGCCTTTTTTCCAATAGCCATAAATGCAAATCCTAAAAAAATATACCCTAATATTAGTCCCA
>PWVO01000214.1 GCA_003561825.1 Candidatus Woesearchaeota archaeon
TCTAACTTGACTAAGCTTCTCTGGCAGATACTTAATTCTCTTAGGACAGGCGCTGACATCTCAAAATCTCTGTCAAACTCTCTTGACCAGATAGTAAGGGAGCAGCTTATAGAGGTAAAGGAATACGGAAGAAAGCTAAACCCTCTTGCTATGTTTTATATGGTGATTGCTGTGATAATGCCCTCACTTGGAGTGATAATGCTTATTGTGCTTACTACATTTATTGCAATAGAGCTTGACCTTGCTTCCCTGATAATTATAGCAGGCTTTCTTGGGTTTATGCAGTTTATGTTCTTCTCAATTATCAGGACTTCAAGGCCGGCGGTGGAAATATGAAGCTTAAGACCTTTAAGAAAAAAAACCAAGGCCATGAAAAATCAATCCAGGAGATAATCAGGGAGCATAAAAAAAAGAAGCTAATCAAAGGCAGGAAAAGCGCAGTTTTGCACAGAAAAAACCGCGTCAGGCACTACCTTAACCTTGCAGGCATAGGGCTTGGCTCCCATAAGATATCAAAAATAATATTTCATATCTGCATTTTTCTTAATCTTGCACTGTCAGCCTATCTTATATACAGGTTTTCAACTGACTGGAGATACGGGGTTTTTTATGTAAGCCTTGCCATGCTTTTTGTCTGGATTTTTGTTTTTCTTGGGCTTTTGCTTACACTTTGGCTTATCTTTTATATTGTAATTGACTTGAGGATATTCAAAAGGAGGGTCGGCATTGAAGAGGTTCTTGCAGACTTTCTGCAGCTGACTTCAGCAAATGTAAGGGCAGGAATGTCAATAGACAAGGCCTTGTGGTATGCTGTAAGGCCCCAGTTCGGTGTTCTCGGAAAAGAGATTGAGATTGTTGCAAAAGAGACAATGAGCGGGAAAGACCTTGAGAGTGCTCTGAGGGGCTTTTCTGACAAGTATGACTCTCCTGTGCTTAAAAGATCTATAAACCTTCTTATAGAGGGCATAGAGGCAGGAGGAGAGATAGGAGACCTTCTGAACAAGATTGCAGTTGATATCCAGGAGTCTACAATACTTAAAAAAGAGCTTGCTGCAAATGTAACAACCTATGTGATTTTTATTACATTTGCCTCTATACTTGCTGCTCCTCTGATGTTTGCGCTTTCAGGGCAGATGCTCGGGGTCATTGACTCTCTTATGGTTGATATTGATGTGCCTGCAGGAGCTGCTCAGGGAATAAACATAAGCCTTTCTGAAAGCAGCATATCAGCTAGGGATTTTAGAATATTTGCTGTGCTTTGCCTTTTTATGACATCTTATTTCTCAGCTATAATTGTGGCCACAATAAAAAAAGGCGATGTAAAGGCAGGGTTTAAGTACATTCCAACATTTATTGCTGTTTCTATATTGCTGTTTTTCATATTCTCTTTTGTACTTGGAGGCTTCTTCGGCGGGATTATGTAGCTTTAGCCTGGGAGTGTGTTTCATCTTATTGCAATTTCCAGAATCATGCATTATTCAAAAAAGTATTTAAACTAATGAGTTTTTTCAGTGCAGATGGAAAAAATAAAAATTATCGGGATAAAAGACCTTGATGACCGCGAGATAGAGGCAATAAAGAGGCTTTCAGAGGAGTATTATGCAAAGGCAAAAAGGAGTATAAAGAACCTCGAGTTCTTTTCAATCCATGTCAAAAAGAAAGATGCCAAAGGACAAAGGACAAGATATGAGGCCAAGCTCAAGACAATTGCGCCTGCACAGGATCTGGAGGCAAGTGCATCAGAATGGGATATTAATGCAGTTCTTCACAAGGTTTTCAAGGAAATCCTGAGGATTGCTGAGCACAAATTTCGCGACTAATTCTTTTTTTTGGTTTTTGGCTTATTCAAACGAGAAATACAATTAACAGGAACAAATAAGGCATTAAATATTAGGAAGAATTTTTGTCAGCAGGGTTTAATAAGTTGAAGTGCCCTGCTCATTATGCTTTTTTGGAAAATAGCGGGGAAAGGATTTGAACCTTCGACCTGTGGGTTATGGGCCCACCGGGCACTCCTGACTGCCCTACCCCGCTGTTAAAATCTGGATTTTTTCCCTCTTTATAAGTCTTTTGCTGCATCCTGAGCTCTTTGCAGTATCTTTGCTGACTTTGCTTCACAGAATTTTTTTTTATTTGCCTGAATTGCAATTCTGGTTAGTTGTCTACTTGAGAATAGAAAACTATTTTAATGCAAAAGCAAATTGTATTGATTATTGCTATAAAGCAATAAGAAAGCGGCAATATTTTATGCATGGTGGCTGAATAAAGTTTAAAGCAGAAATTCCAGAAACAAGAAATATTGCCAAAAAAAGCGAAAGCTTTAAATAGGAGTGCATATAAAAGGTATACTTATATGCAATTTGTTAAAAATAAGAGGTAGAAAAATGGCAAAAGAAATCTCAAAAGCAACTATTACTGCATTGCTAATTCTGACTATCTTGATTTCTGTTGTTGGCACATGGAGTGTTCTTGAGGCAATGAGCAGAGCAGGAGCAAGGGAGCAGAGGATTTATTTCCCTCACGAGGACACAGCACAGCAGGGAAATGTGCTTTTAGGCATCAAGGAACCGCCGCAGGCATCAGAAGGACAGGCAAATGTAATGCTTGAAATAAAAGAGGAGGAATAAAAATGGATGAAATATCAAACCAAACATTGGCAATTTTGCTCGTAGCAGCAATTGTAATATCATTAGGAGGAACATTAATAAGCCTTAACAGGCTCTCAAGAGTAGGGATCCCCCTGATAACAGGGAGGGCAGCAGATGACACAGCAGATATTGATTTAATAATAGGCACAGAAACAGACATCTTATTCACTGTTGATTCTATTAACTGGGGCACAGGCACTGTTGATATTGATTCTGCGCACTGCACATTAGACAGCTACAGTACTCCTATTCATGCGAACTGCTCAGATTTTACTCCAGTAACTGAGGGTCTTATACTCAGAAACATCGGCAACACAATTGTTTCACTTAACATAAGCGCTGGAAAAAATGCTGAAACCTTTATAGGACATGAGAGTGCTGTTTACCAGTGGAATATGAGCGACTACCTTGCTGGCTCATGCGACAACTGGGGAGGTTTTGGTGAAGGCGCATGGCAGGATGCATCAACAACAAATACAACAACATGCACTGAATTCCTTCCTTCACCTGGACAGGATCAACTAAGAATGGATGTAAGAGTAGTTATACCAAGGGATTCACCCGTAGGTGCAAAAGAAGATATAATAACAGCAACAGCTACAGTAGCGCCATAGTTTAATTTTTTATTTTTTTATTTTATTTTTTAAGCACTTAAGATGATAGTCCTAAAAGCAAAACATCTGCTAGCCTTTTCTCTAATCATTATTCTAATAGCTGTTTCAGAAAATTCTTATGCATTAGGGCTAAGGCACCCAAATAACAGGCAGATAGATTTTGAGCCAGGGCTTGAGAGAGATTATGATTTTCTCATTACAAGGCAGGAGAAGGATGTGATTCTTTCAGTTTCAGGCTACTTGTCTGAGTATTTCACACTAAGCAGGACATACATAGAAAAAGATGACAGGGACAAATCTTTTACATTAAATGTAAAGCTGCCTGAAAAAATAGATAAGCCAGGGCACCACAGGGTTTTGGTTTTTGCCCAGGAAGTTGTAGACTCAGCAGAAGGAGCAATTGGAACATCCACTAATCTGGGCATATATTTCCAGGTAAATGTTCTCTATGATGGAAAATTTGTTTATATGAACTTTATTGCGCCTAATGTCAATGAGAATGAGACTGTTAATTTCAGGATAAATGTAAAAAGCTTTGGGGAAGAGGAGATAAAAAGCCTTAAGGCATCAATTGATGTATACAGTCCGCAAAACAATAAAGTGGCAACACTTTACACTGAAGACACAAACCTCATGCCAAATGAAGAGAAAGACCTGAAAGCAGCTTTTGCAACAACAGGCCTTTCACCAGGGATTTACAGGGCTGTTGCAAAGCTTTCTTATGACGGCGAAACAAAAGAGGATGAAAAGATCTTCAAGATAGGGGAGCATAATGTGAGGGTTATAAACTACACAAGAGAAGTTGAAAAAGAAAAGATAAACAAAGTTGATATTGAGATTGAGAGTGACTGGGGAAGCCTCATAACAAATGCTTTTGCAGAGCTGCAGATTAATAATCAAGTAATGAGGACTCCAACAACAGACCTAAAGCCATGGGAGAGAAAAACTGTATCAACATACTGGGACACTTCAGGGCTTGAGGAAGGGGAATATGATGCAAAAATCATAGTGCATTATGACGGAAAGCAGACAGTTGAGCATGGCATTATAGGAGTTTACGAGAAAAAGCCAGATGAAATTAAAAGACCAGCAGCATTGGCTCTAAGTTCAACAACAATGCTTTTAATAGCTTTTATCCTGCTTGTAGTGATTGATGCAGTGTGGATTATCA
>PWVO01000059.1 GCA_003561825.1 Candidatus Woesearchaeota archaeon
AGGGCTGAAAAGAAAACAGCTTTTACTTCCTGCCTGCTGAATGTGAAAAATTTCTTTAGATTATAGGAAAAATTGCCCATTTTTTGTATATTTGGAATATCTATATTTAAGTATTTTGTTTTTAGTTGATTGTAGTGCTGTAGCTAATGTTGCTGCTCCTGCTCTTTATAATCTCTTTTATCCCTGACTTGTGGCCTGCGCCTATCACTGCTACTATCTTCTTTTCGGGATGGGATGACATCAGGGACAAGAGCCTTGAGGCCATTATCTCATTTCTCTCATCTATCAGAACCCGGGCTATGCTTGGGTACCTTTCTCTGGCAGCCCCTATAATCTTCTCAATAACCTCTTCTTCTGGCACTTTTGAGAGGTCTATTTTTTTTATCCCCAGTTCCTCAAGCTCGTTTTTCCTGAATACTAAGCCTTTTATAATGTCAGCAAATATTCTCCATTTCTCCCTCATTGTAAGAGCCTGCGAGAATCTCCTTAGTGTGATCTCTATCTCCTGGTCTATGAGGGCAATCTTTGTATTTTGCTTTTTTGCAAGCTCAACAGCTGCTTTCATCTCTGACCCAGGTGAAACTCCGACATAGTCTCCAAGCTTGCTCTGGATAAGTGACCCAAGCCAGCTGAAAACAAAGCCTTTTATTCCTATTCTTCTAATGTCAGCAAGTGATACTTTTCTTTTCTCATTGCTCATAAGCGCGTGCAGCCTTCTCCTGTCAAGCTCAAGTGCAATTATGTCTGGGCTTGTGTCTTTTATTGCTTTTTCTACATTAGCAATGCTCTCCCTTGCAATGTGGGAAGTTCCAATTATTGTAAGATTATCATAATTCATATCCATAAGGATAAATGCTGATTATATAAAATTTGCTGCATTGAGAATGTTTCGGGCATTGCCGAAGATAGAATAAATGTTTAAATAGTACAAAAATATCCATATTGCAGACAATGCATTTAGGAGGTGCTAAGAATGGATTCAAAAAAGATATTGGCTATGCTGCTTATTCTGTCAGTGGCTGGCCTTGCAGGATGTATAAACATAAATACTTCAAGAAATGGCAATGGGGATAGAGAGCATACTGTTACTGCTGTTGGAAACTCTGAACTTAGGTTTGACCCAGACCAGGCAGAGGTGTACCTTGGATTTTCTATAGTAAAAGACTCTGCTGAAGAGGCGCAGAATGAGGCTAACAGAGTGACTAATGCAATAATAGACGGCCTGAGGTACAAGGGCATCAGTGAAAATGACATACAGACAGAAAGGCTTTCTCTTCATGAGGAGCACAGATGGGAAGACGGAACCTCAAGAATAGTTGGATGGAGAGCAACACAGAACCTCAAGATAACTACTGAAGACCTAAACAAGGTTGGGACAATTATAGATGTTGCTGTTGAGAACGGAGCTAACAGAATAAACAACATTAATTTCGGGCTGTCAAAAGAAAAAGAGCAGGAGTACAAGAACCAGGCTCTTGAGCTTGCTGTAAAAAATGCAAGGGAAAAGGCAGAGATTCTGGCTGTTGGATCTGGCCACGAGCTTGGAATGGTAAAGCAGATATCTGAGGCAGATTTTTACTACATGCCATTCAGGTATGCAATGGAATCTGTTGAAGTTGAGGATGCTGCTAGGTCTGCTGCAACAGTTATCCCAAGCGATGTTGTCATAACAGCAAGAGTAAATGCAGTCTATTATGTAAGATAAACTTTTTCTTTTTTTCTTTCTTTTACCCTTGATTCAAAAGCATAGTTAACCAATAAATCACTATTCTTCAGAAACGAAATATTAATAAATTAATTCATATTTGTATCTTTATGGCAATAGAAAACTCACTTTTTAAACGTGTTGCAGGCGGAAAATCAGATTTAGAGTTATATGTTGCACCAGATGAAATTGAAGGCCAAGCAGCGTTAAGTTACGCAATACTCTTAGATTCTAATCGAAGAATTGATTTACCTTTTACTAAATATGGCCCAAGATACAGAGATTTGAAGACTGGACGATTTCTTTCTGCAGAACAATATGAAGATATTGTAGGCCATAAGCCTTTAGTATAAGCTGTATTTGCTAAATCTTTATTTTTTTTCTTTTGTTTGATTTATTGCCCTTTGATTCAAAAGCCTTATTAATAAGAAGCAATTAATTATCCATAGAGAGAACCATGGAATGCAAGTGGTGCAATACAAAAAGAGCATCTTAAGATAAAAGAGTATGAAAAAAAGGGTATTAAATTTCAATGGAATTTGATAAAAAATTCAGGGAAGCTATAGATAATATTAACAATAGAATCTCATCAGATCCATCTTTAGCAGATTCAATGAAAGAATACTGGGGCAAGATACTTGAACTGAGAATAGCAAATGACGCACAGTACCTTTTCAGGATAACTGAAAAATCAATAATATATGATGCTAAGTCTTTTAATCAAAAAAATTCTGCTGAATATGATATGCTTATAAAGATGGATATTGAAATAGCTAAAAGAATAATAAATGAAAGATCGTTCAGCATCTCTGACATTCCATTTATAAATACCCAGAATGTGAGCCTTTATGATATAGGGTTTTTTAAGGAAATTTTTACAGAGAAATAATGCTAAACCTATTTTTGGTTTCGAAACCTTTAAATATGTGGTATATATTAAGTATGTTATTATAAAGGAGGGATATTCATGCTGAAGATGAAAAGAATAACTGAAACTTATGATATGAAAGTTTTTACTGATTCTGGTGATTATTTTGGGGACATTGAGGAAACTATCCTCACGTCAAGCAAGGTTTTTGGCTGGAGGGTAAGAGCCACTAAGAACTCTTTCCTAAACAGGATTCTTGGCTCTGCCAAAGGTGTTATTGTGCCACACCAGCTTGTCAAGTCCATAGGGGATATCATGATAATCAGCAAAGCCGCTGTCCCCAACTACAACCCTGAAGAGGATGATGAGGCTTAGGCTTTTATCCGAAAATAATTTATATTCTGTATTTTTTATTTAGCTTTTGATACGGCTGTGGTCTAGTGGTATGACATGACCCTCCCAAGGTCATTGCCCGGGTTCGAAGCAGAAACGGCCCATGGAATCCGCAAGGAAGCCGCAAGCCCAGAATGTGCGTTGCATATTCGCTGCCGAAAGTCCCGGCAGCCGTATTTTACTGATTCTTTAGTTAAAGCTATAAGAAAGGCCTTATAAAGCAAAAAATCAAAAAGCTTATTAAGATTTGAGTTTAGCATTTTATTAAAATGGATATTGAACAAAAAATCAGGATAGTGAAGGAAGTTGGCGAGGAAGTGGTTACAGAGCAGGATTTAAGAGAGCTTTTTGAGTCTAAAAAGCACCCTGTTGCTTATGACGGCTTTGAGCCATCAGGCACTATACATCTTGGCCAGGGCATTATGAGGGCCATAAATATCAATAAGATAACAAGCACAGGAATTAAATTCAAGATGCTTGTTGCAGACTGGCACGGCTGGGCAAACAATAAGCTCGGCGGAGACCTTGATAAAATACAGATTGCAGGAAAATACATGATAGAGGTATGGAAATCCTGCGGCATGGAACTTGACAATGTTGAGTTTATCTGGGGCAATGACATGGTCACGAGCAGGGATTATTGGAAGACTGTAATGAGAATTGCAAGGGAGTCAACTGTAAAGAGAATAATGAGGTGCGGCCAGATAATGGGAAGAAAAGAGTCAGATGTTCTGAGCGCTGCCCAGATTCTTTATCCGTGCATGCAGTGCGCTGATATTTTTCACTTAAAGGCAGACATTACACAGCTTGGCATGGACCAGAGAAAAGTGAATATGCTTGCAAGGGAAGTTGGGCCTAAGCTGGGCTTGTGGAAGCCTGTTGTTGTAAGCCACCATATGCTCATGGGGCTTGGAATGCCCTCAAGCAATGAAAAGGATGCTGCTGAAAGAGCTATTGAGCTTAAGATGTCAAAGTCAAAGCCAGACACAGCAATATTCATGACAGACTCTGAAGAAGATATCAAAAGAAAGATCAAGAAAGCATACTGCCCTGAGAAACAGACAGAGGAAAACCCGATAATAGAATATGCAAAGTATGTCATATTTGAGAGGTTCAATACTATGAAGATTGAAAGGCCTGAAAAGTTCGGAGGCAACCTTGAGTTTAGCTCATACAATGATCTTGAGCAGTCTTTCTCAAAAGGCGAGCTTCACCCAATGGACTTAAAGGCATCAACTGCATTTTACATAAACGAACTCATAAAGCCAGTAAGAAAGCATTTTGAAACAAACAGCAGGGCAAGGGAGCTTCTTGAGCAGGTTAAGGGCTTTGAGATAACTAGGTAATTGCAACATGCCTATTGAGGAATTCGGCTAATAATCTTGCCCACAGAATTTTTCTTCAACCAAAAGCTTTATATACTATTTACTCTATAATTAATAATAAGCTCATTTTAGAG
>PWVO01000083.1 GCA_003561825.1 Candidatus Woesearchaeota archaeon
CCTGTATCTAATTCCGGCCCATCACCTTGAGAACCATCCGATCTCCAGAATTTAAAATTTGAGACTTTGTTGAACGACCCAGAATGAAAATCCAATTTAACATACTTACAAAAAGCATTAGTACCTCTCTCTATAGGATAAGAGGCAGGAGTTAAATTAGGTATATCAGCCGAACCAAAATTCAAATTACTTACTCCAGTTGTCTTAGTCTCTGATACAGTATTATATTCATTTACCCTTACATTTGCCGCCACATCTACTCACCCCCTGGGGCCCTAAACATTCCCCTATACTGGACTCTGTGACGCCACAGAAATCGCCAACCATTTATGTTTTTCGTTCCAATTACTATTATAACCCTCCTTAAGAATATACATATATACATTATAAGGTTTACGGGTTAGGGGATTACCCCAGGATATGTTTTTGGGTTGATGCCCCCTCCCAACTTGGTGTCCCCCCTAACCACCCCTCTATATACGTACTCCCTTAGACCCTTTAAATACCGCATTTAATTAGTCCTAGTTCTAACATACAGGACATCTTACTAAAGGCCCCCCCTAATGTACTATGTGTTACGATAGGGGGTGAACCTTTAGATCTTTAAATGCCTGATTTAGAACTAGGTGGCCGTTGATTGGAGAAAGTGTCGAATTAGGGGCTGATGAAGATATGAGCTAGGTCGTGAACCTCTACTTGAGGCCTGTTTTGATACTTTCCTGCCCTGCCCAAGGCACTTATCCCTGTTCCGATAGTAATCCCAAGGTCGGCTGCCGATACGTAGGCTCTCCATACAACTACCTCTGCCTCTCCATGGTTGAGTGTGATGAACAGGTGACCAGCGTCAGTCTTGTAAGTGCGGGTTACGTACCCATAAACGACTACCTGGCCGCCACTACGGTGGTGAAGTAGTTCGGCTGGCAATACAGGAACGTTAAGTCCTATCTCCATTCCTGCTATGTCAGCCTGTATGAGAGCTAACCGTGAGGCTATCTCTGGTGCGTCCTCTAAGAGTACCTTTACCCTCCTTTCTAGGACCTCAACGTCATTTATGGTCAGCCCCGAGGTCATGAGCAGGGCTTCAAGGAACCTGATACGTGCGGTAAGAACGTTGACCTGTACCCGGGAGCCGATGGTGCCAAAGACACCACCAGCTCCCAGGATCAGGACCAACGCTCCTATTATCAGGTACCTCTTAGGAAGGAACTTAAGGAGCGCTGGTAGGCTGAGCATGGTGACTCCTTACCTTCCGCTCAGAGCTTCCCACCACGTTGGTTTCTCGATCTCGAAGAAGCCTGCATCTGCGAACTTCAGCTCATCAGGGAACTGATAGAACATCATGACCCTGAAGACAGCCTTGGGACTCCCGAAGTACGAGATGCTAGTCAACTCCTCGAGTGTCCTCACTCCACCTTGCCTCTGCTCCCACTCGTACAAGTTGCCGAGAGCCTGGGTGCCAGCGTAGGCGCAAAGGTGGAGGAAGATACCATCCCTCATGGTGATGGGTTCCTCAACAGCCCTGATCAAGGTCGTCTGTGTCATGACCCTGAACCTCTCGATGAGAGGCCAGAGGTTAATGGTGTGCCGAAGCAGTGGGTTGTCGCGACTCCAGTCCCTGGCCTGTGCCAGACCGTTCGTCACCGGAATGACGATCAACATGACGGCAAGTACGAACAACACTCCAAACTTCTTCATCTTACTCCTCCTTGTCAAAGGGCGTATCTACGTGAACAATCCGATCCAGTCAACCAACAGACTACTCAAGAAGCTGTTTAGTAACACGATAGGATAGTTTAGAGGATAAGGTATCAGGATAGAGAAGAATGCGGTAGCCAAGACACATGTTCCCAAAGGTATCGCAACTGCGTTAGTTACGATACCGATTGGAAAGGCCGCTCTCCCGAAGACGTATAAAGTGATCGGGAGCGTAGCGAGCTGACATGCTGTGGTTGTGATGATTGTCCCAACCGGGTACTTTATCACCCCCTTTAGCTTGCTTAGTAGCGGAACTATGAGGAGGATTGATGCCGTAGCAGAGAAGCTGAGCCATAGCCCAACCCCAAAGATAGCCTGGGGCCACATAAGGAGAATAATGCATAGCGCAACTCCTAATCGCTCGAACCTGTGTAACCTTATGGGCAAGAACCCAAGAGTTACCATTAGGGCTGCCCGTACCATCGAGACCCGGAATCCAGTCATGATGATATAGACAACCGCCGTTATTATGATCGCCCACCTTCCTCTCTTCCTTCCTAGTATGAGGTAGATCAGGCCGCTGAGGATGCCCAAGTGGAGGCCAGAGGCAGCCAGGAGGTGGCTAGTTCCTGCGGCATCAAAACTCTCTTGGACATCCTCAGGTACGCCTGACCTGTCTCCTAGCAACATGGAGCGGGCGATTGGCGACCTCAGTGTACCTTCTATGTACAGCCTCATGTACACAAGGAAACTTATGTACCAGGGCTTATCTGTACTCTTGACTCTAAGGCTATTTGTATAGACCCAGCCGAGAAGATTCTCAGACCGTAACCAGAGCCCGAAGGTACCGGTAGGAACGCTCCAAGTTCCCCAGACTTGTACATAGTCCCCAGCGTATGGTGTTGTACCCTCGGGCCTAGTTACGGCTACGCGACCTCTCTCGGTACTGATTATGGCGTAGTTCTGCCGAGGCCATAACAGAACCTTGCCTTCTAGGGTAGCGGGACCAGTAGGAGTACTGTAGGGAGTCAGAAGTATTGGGACGATCAGAACTGTGAGTAGACCGACTAGTATGATCGCTCTCAATACTTTCATCTCTCTCCTCCTCCTCCGCCGCCCCGTCCCGCGCACGCGGGGACGGGAGGCGGAGGCGCTCAATTACTCTGAACTGTATCATGTTGAGTGAAGTCCTAAACCTAACCTAACCATCAAACTTGGTTTACCCCGAACCTAGGTGGGTTTTCAGGATTTTCTAGGTAATTCTGCCTATAAGGATGGTTTTCGAAATTTTTTTATGGGAGAAGGGGCACCCGGATGCCCCCTCTCCCCTTGCGGTTCCTAGCTCTCTGGCGTTTCAGCCTCTACGTCGTCGGGTGCTTCGGTGCTTTCTGCGTTGGGGTCGTTGTCGATGAGACTGCTGTCTCCTCCGCGCACCTGGCGTATGTAGTGCTCAAGTTGCGCGGCGTCCATGCCGTCCATCTTTGCGGCGTCTAGGCTTCCTTCTCGCTCCACGGCTTCCGTCCACTGTTCGAGGAAGCCTTGGGGTCTGGGTCCGTCGGGGTGCGTGGCGTTCCAGTCCTCCAGCCGTTGACCGGTGATCGGTTCCACCTTCTCGAAGTCTGTTGCGTCGTGGATAAGGTGCCACAACACACCTCGGTTTCCCTTAGCATCCTCCACGATGACCGGGTGCCATTCGGCCAAGGTCCGAAAGACGGGGAAAGGTTCAATTGACAGTAGACTGAGGTTGGGTGACTTCGTGTAAGCGGAACAAGCCCAATTCCTGAACTCTGGATGTACAAGATAGGAGCAAGCTCGCTTGTACATTTTCTCTACTGCTGCGGCGAACTCCTGCGCTCTACACCTAGGGCGAAGTTTCGTCGTACAGCCTAGGCGTTGTAGGAAGTCTGCTCCCTGCTCGTCGTGGCAGAACACAAGCCGTCCAGTGATGCTGTACGGTAGCTCCGCTCTCTCGGTTGTCTCGCGCGTTGCATCCTTCTTTCTCTTTGCCACGTTAGCCTCCTTTTGGCTAGGTTCGTGTGCAGCCACCCACCTCCGGGGGCGGGGCTGCGGTCCTGGAAGAGCGCGGATGTTCCGGACCGGAGAGGTCGCCAAGAACCGGGACATATGTCGAGCGACAGCGAGACAAATGTCCCCGCCTCGCCTGCCTCGAAGGTCCGGGTTATCCGTGCTACGGTTGACCGCAGACTCGCACCCGGAAGAAGGTGGGTGGTGCAATGCTTTCAAGGTCGCGCAGAAAGTCTTCTGCGCGAACCACATGGCTTTACGCTAGACAATCCCATCTCGAGCTTTCATGGCCCGCACAAGCGAAGCGCGGAGGGCAGGCGGCTCTTGGTTTTGGCTTTGGGCTTTATCTGATCCCAGGGTCGCCCCTTTATTTTATTTTATTTTTTTTTTATTCTTGCATGTTGGTTCAATACAGGACCCACTTACCATAGGGTACCCCTATCCCAAATGGTCTGTTAAACTAGTTTACAAGCGTTCAAAATACCTTATTTGGGTATTATGATGCCTGGTTTGGGTACTATGGGGGGCGGGGATAGTGTATTTTTATTTAAAGAGACCCTTTTTTTGGTTGAATTAATCCCCCACCCCCGTCCCCGCTTCTGCGGGACGGGGGATGGGGGAAAAAGGAGGCAGAATGGTAGCTGTGTTAATGGCACTATTGGTACTGGTACCCTCTGTAGAGTTTGTAGACAGTAGGGA
>PWVO01000062.1 GCA_003561825.1 Candidatus Woesearchaeota archaeon
CTTCCAATCCTACCTCGCCGACATCAACCACCTGACCGAGGAGAGCAGCGACGGCAAAACTGCCTACATCCACCCCACCCGCAAAAATCTTGGTGTCGTCACCATGGTTCTGCTACGCGAAGTAATCGCCCCCACGATCTTCCGCAATGCCGAACAGGAGATCACCGACATCGAACTGGAGAGCGACGGCGAACCCCACATTCGCGCCGTCCCCAACAAATTCAAATACCCCGAAAAGGGGCGCGGCCTGCAACTGCTACGCGCCTACGGTGTTGGTGGCCGACTGCCACAAAACAAAACGGCTCTGCAAAAGAGCGACAAACCCTCTCACGCCTTCGACCTCAACACCCTGGTTTTCGGTGACTCCGCCAATCAGGACAATCGCGTACTGCCGGTCAAGGCCGCCGTCAGCTACTCCGACGGATTGAGCCTCAAACCGAAACACCTCTGCGTCGATGAGACCTTCCACAACCGCGCCATGGAGGATGGCACCCTATTTGATGCTGCCCACGAAAAGAACTCCGACAATCTCTTTAGTCGCCACTTCATCAAACCGGGAACCTTATTAGTACAAGTCCTCTCCACCCGTGGCTGTCTGCTACCCAAAGAGGGACTCGACCACCTTCTTCTCAGTATCGGCCTCGCCGGTGCCTATGGCGGCCAGACCTCTACCACCGGCACCAACATCCGCAGCCATGTCATAGGCGTTTATGGTGGGCGCTTTGAACGGGCAATCAGCTCTCCCTACCTACTGGTCAAGGCTCTCGACCCCGCTCTCGACCTCAGCGACCCGGTCGCTGTTAGCCAACACCTGCACCAACGGCTGGCCAGCGAACATGAGAGCAGCATGGAGGGGAGCGAAGCGCAAGCCTATATCACCCAACTGATTGAGCGCTTCGAACAGAACGACAGCGCCTTGGAACAGCAGTATAAAAGCGCTGCCAAGCAGGTTGCCGCACTGTTTGATAACTGGTTTGGAAGTGGAAAAAAGTGATGAGTAGCGTAATCCCGATCGAGGTAACTACCCTCACCCCCTTCGCCTACCACAGCCTGGCGGTACAGGGGGGGAGTGCCACGCTCCCCGAACTGATCAGCGACACCGCCATCGCCTTCGGCCTGGCGGCCACTCTTGGCATGATGAGTTCCCGCGTAGCACTGCCTCGCTGCGACTACCGACGCGACCTAAGCGCCATGCCCTACCGCGCCTCGATCTTTACCACCCGCGATCCCCGCTTGCTGCCGCCGCTCACCCGGCGGCTCAATCTGGATGCCGAGTGCGGACTGCAACAGCGCGTACAAAACGTGGCCAAAAAGGGAAATCTCAAAGACTTCTTTCACATTCAGGAGGTACCCCATGGACAGCACTTCTACGGCCTGCTCTGCGGACTTGACCCCTTCGCAGCAAGTGGACAAAACGAGCTAGTGATTCGCATCGGTCTCCACCGCAGCGGAATGTGCAGACTCCAACGGGCCACCAACCCACCACAACCGGTACGCCTCAACGCCGCCACCGCCCACCTTTTCGGGCGCGAGCTGGCGGTAGAGCGCTACTGCCTGCACAACCTGCAACTCACCCCCCTCATGGAACCGCAACAGGTCGTCGCAGAGGTCGCAAACTGGCAATGAACAGCACCCTCTCCATCCGTCGCCACGGCACGCTATCGGCGAGCGACGGACTATCGCCGCTGCAACAGCAGCTCCTCAGCCACCCCGCCCCGGTACGCATCGCCTCCGCGCCGACCGGGGCGGGGAAGAGCTACGCCTTTCAACGCGCCATGCTCCCACCAGAAGAGGGTCGCATCTTATTCATGGTGCCAACCCGCCGCCTAGCGCAAAACCTCGCCCGCTCCCTAATCGAAGACCTCACCCAACGGCACGGCTGGAGTCCCGCCGCCGCCGAGGCTAAGGTGCAGATCTGGAGTTCCGACAGTCGGGAGGTGCTACGGCAGCAAGGGGTACAGCCGATCGGCCCCTACCGCATCCGCCAAATTGCCAGCCTCAGCCTTGCCTTCAGCGGGGGCGAGATGATTATCGCCATCCCCGAAGTTCTCTCCTACCTGCTGCTACGTCCCTATCCTAACACAGGACAATCAGCGGAAGGCTCTTTTCACCTACTCAACAGCTTTTCCCATATCGTCTTCGATGAGTTTCACACCATCGAGGCGCGAGGCTTTGGACTCGCCGCACTGCTCGCCCGCATCGCCGCCAGCGGCGAGGTACGCGCCAAGGTGAGCTTCCTCTCCGCTACTCCAGTAGCGATTCGCCCGGTACTGGAACAGCTCGGCCTCCCCCCCGAACAGATCGTCGAACTCGACGAAGAGATCAGCGACCCACCCGCAGCCACCGACCGCATTATTCATGGCAACGTCGCCCTGGAGTTTAGCGAGGCGGCAACCCTGCACGAGTTACTCACCGCCAACCGAGAGGCCATCCGCTACGAGATCGAACAGGGCCGCCAAGTGGTCTGCATCTACAACGCACTCTTCGAGCTGCAACGCCAGATTCCGCAACTACAACGCCTCCTTATCGACGACCTGGGACTCGACCCCAACCGGGTTCTACTTATCAACAGCATCGACGACAGCCGCAGCGGCGAACGCAGCGACACCCTATTCCGTACCGGACGGCAAAAAAACCCCGGCGACTTTGACCTCCTGCTGGCCACCGCCAGCGTCGAAATGGGCGTCACCTTTAACGCCGACCTGCTCCTTATGGAACCCGGCTTCTCCCCCCTTAACTTCCTGCAACGCTACGGACGTGCTGCCCGCCGCGACCACCCAGGGCGTGTCATTGTCCGCATCGACAAAACGCTCCTCGACCGCCACGGCTGGCTGCGCCAACTTCACCACTGGGCACTGGAGCATCAAGGCGAAGCACTCGGCATCGACCAGCTTACCGCCCGCCTTACTGCCCCACTGCAACAGCGGTTCGAACCACCCTCGGGTAGACGCTCAAGCCACTTTGGCAAACTCTCCAACCGCGCCTGCTACACCTCCGCCCTCTACTGGCACCTACTCCTTAACCACTTTAGCAGCAAAGGCGAACGCCACCGCCGACTACGGTCACTCGCCCCGCCGCAGCTCTGGCAACTGCGCCACCTCCTGAACGCAGTGCGCAGCCTCAGCCAACACCCCCTCTGCCAAACCACCGCGCCCGCCTGGTGCGACGCCTTCGAGCGGGAAGCGATGACACTGCGCAACATCGGACGGCGCGTTCGTATTCGTGAACAGCGCAAAGTCGTTTGGGTCTCCGAGGTATGGCTCTACCGCTACACCGACCTTGCCGCCTGTCCGCTGGTGATTGCCGAAGATGGCGAAGTAGAACTACAACTACCCGACGACGAAAATCTTAGTGATCATCTGCTGGACAAAGGCCGCCCGCTACAGCCAACCCTCAACGTGCTGTTTCCCACCACATCGAGCCTGGCCCGCCTCCCTGATGCCCCCGACCTGCCCGAAGCATGGTGCCGGGAGTTCAAAAAAAGCGACGAGGTTTTTATCCTGCAAGAGACGTATCCCGAGGCGATAGAGGCCGCTCAACAGCTTGTTCGTTATACTGGGTTTGTGGTTACCGACAACTGTGATCTTCCTGATAGCAACGCCAATATGGTGGTCTAATGATGACAGAAAACTCTCTATTGCAGTGGCCACAACGAGCGCTTTTTCAGCAGCAGGTCAATGCACTCGACCTGCACGGACTGCATTATCAACATGTTGCGCTTTGCCAACGCCGCGCATGGATGTACCTCCACCGCATCAACTTCGCCCAATGGCACGAGCGGGTTGCCCTCGGCACCGTGAAACACCTGACCAGTTATCGGCGCGACATCTCTACCCGTGGGCTTTTTGGTCTCGCCCCTGACCGCATCGACTGGGAGGAGCGGATTGTTTACGAAAACAAAGGTAGCGGCGGAGCCGTCGAAGCGGTTAATGACCAAATTGCTTTTTATGCGGTGATGCTCTCCCTCGCTGACGACCAACCCTGGCGGGCCTTTGCACACATCCTCACGACCCGCAAAAAACGCGAAGTTGTGATTGATTTCTCCCAACTCGAACGACTTTGGCACAGCACCCAGCGACTCGCCCGACTGGCAGAGCAGGAACGCCCCCCCGCAGTACCCGCAATCCCACTCTGCCCCACCTGCTCCTTCTCTATGTTTTGTGGATATGACTAAATGGAAACGCTATTTATCAGCCGTGATGCTCGCCTGCAGCAGCGGGAAAACACTCTTTCTATTTTAATTGATGGTAAAAACTTTTACTATCCGATTGAAAAAATTCGACATCTTGTCTTGCTGGGCGAAACAAGACTTAACTCCAAGCTGCTAACGCTTTGTGGCAAACACGGAGTGCGCGTTTCGATATTCGACTACTATGGATATTTCAAAGGCTGTTACGAACCGATCAACAAAAA
>PWVO01000096.1 GCA_003561825.1 Candidatus Woesearchaeota archaeon
AAATAAAGGCCCAGTGAGTTTACCCTGAGCCTGCTTAGGTCAAGGGTGAATATTTCTTTTGATGCAAGAAATAATTTTCCTTTTTCATTTGTGAGAAAAACAAGGCCTGTTGAGAAAAGCGAGCCCCACTGCTCTTCTATTATTGAGGCTATTTTTTTAATCTCTTTTTTGTTTAGAATATTGAGCTTTGCCATTCTTAATGATTAAACTCCCCAGAGCTCATTGTCTTTTCTCATCATGGCTGCAATCTCCTTGAGGATCTCTATCTCTCCAGGGCTTAGGTATTTCTTAAGCTCTTTGAGTTTTCTGAAATCACTCTCTGGAATAAATGAGTAAAGCACATCGCCCTCAAATATCTGCCTGCCTACTGAAACCCTGTCAAGTGACACAGCAACCTGTTTTCCTTTTTCTGCTTCTGAGACATTTTTCTTTTCTGACTGTATGCTCTTTACTGTTGTTATTGGATGCTTGTCTTTCATAAGTGCTTGGCCTGTCTTGACAGTTCCTTCAAGTATTTCCACCCCAAGAACTGCTGGCCCGCTCTGCCTGAAAACATAGCCTGGCATTATGCGGATTTTGCATGGCTTTGACAATGCACTTGCCTGGCCTTTTTCCTGCCTTATTTTTTCTCCTTCAAGCCATTTCTCATAGTCTTCCACAAGCTTGTAGATTATGTCTGCTCTGATGATTTTTGCTTTTTCCGGGATTGCATCCTTGTTTAAGGATATATTGAAGCCAATGATTACTGAACTCACGGGGTCTTTTTCATAAGATGACTCTGCGTCAATAATGTCTTTTTTGCTTATATTGCCTATTGAGGCTCTTCTTATGCTTATGTTTTTTTCCCTGAATACATTTATTAATGCTTCAAGTGACCCGAGTGAGTCTGCTTTGAGTATTATGCCTTCACGGTCTATTTCTATCAATACATCTGAAACCTGCTCCATGATCTCGGATTTTGTTTTTTCTATGTCTTCTGGAGAGCATGCAATTAGCGGCATTCCTGCAACTACTTCTCCAATGCCAGGAGCTGAGATTCTTACTCCTGCTGCTGCTGGCACTTCTGAAACCTGCCTGAACCTTGATTTTTTGTCCCGCATTTCTGAGAGCGGCATTGGCTCAAAGATGCATTTTGCTTTTGTCACAACAGGGCTGCTCATGCCTCCTACCACGATTATGTCGTCTTTTCTCAGAGTGCCGTCATAGATTATAACATCAATTGCATCTCCGAGGCCTTTTTCTTTTTTTACTTCAAGGACTGTTCCTTTTGCATAGCCTGAGATGTCGCAGCACAGGCAGTTCTCAAGGTATTTCTGGGCAAGGCCTGCAATGACCATCAGTATTTCAGGGATGCCTTCTCCTGTTTTTGCTGATAAGGGGATTATTGCAACTTCTTTTGTGTAATCCCCCACACGGTCAAATCTTTCGCTCCTGAATCCGAATTCGTGAAGCCTGCCTACTAATTCGTAAAGCCTTGTGTCTAGGATTTTCTGTGTTTCCTGGCCCTGGGAGCTTATGCTCTGGAGGAGTTTTTTTTCTGATGATGACCAGCCTGGTATTAGGTCTATTTTGTTTGCTGCAACTACAAATGGTGTTTTTTCTTTTTTCAGTATTTCAATTGCCTCTGTTGTCTGCGGCTTGAAGCCTTCGTTTATGTCTACTATGAGTATTGCAATGTCTGCAAGGCTGCCTCCCCTGCTTCTTAGGTTGGTGAATGCTGCATGTCCCGGGGTGTCTATGAAGAGTATGCCTGGGATTGTGAAATCTATTTTCAGTGACTCAAGCATGCTGCCGCATATCTGCTTTATTTTTTCAAGAGGGACTATTGATGCGCCTATTGCCTGTGTTATTGCGCCTGCTTCTGTCCTGATGATATTGGTGCCTCTAATGTAGTCAAGCAGGCTGGACTTTCCGTGGTCTACGTGGCCTACTACTGTGCATACTGGTGATCTTATTTTTTTCATTGCTTGATGGAATTTCTGAAGGCTTTTAAAGGTTTCCAAAAGTTTTATATTTTTAGGTTATTTGGGATTAGAAATGGAGACTGTAAAAGAAGGAAAGGCTGTTATTAAGGCTGCAGGAGCTGGTGTTGTTTCAAGGGATATGCCTGTTTTTTATAATCCTGTTATGAAGATGAACAGGGATTTTTCTGTTGCTGTGCTTAATTGTTTTGAAAAGAATGATATGCAGATAGTGCTTCCTCTTGCTGCAACTGGGGTAAGGGGGATTAGGCTTGCTCTTGAGCTTAAGCCTGGAAAGATTAGGTCTATTCAGATGAATGACCACAGTAATTATGCTTTTGGGCTTATGAAGGAGAATATCAAGCTTAATGGTGTTAAAGGTGTTGAGGCTTTTAATCTTGATGCTAATTTGTTTGTTCTTGGGTGCAAGGGATTTGATTATGCTGATATTGATCCTTTTGGATCTCCTAATTTTCTGCTTGACAGCTGTGCCAAGAGGGTTTCAAGAGGGGGGATGATTGCTGTTACTGCTACTGACACTGCTCCTCTTTGCGGGACTTACAGGAAAGCGTGCATAAGGAAGTACGGAAGTGTTCCTCTCAGGAATGAGTTTTACAATGAGACTGGGCTTAGGATCTTGATTAGGAAAGTTCAGGTTGTTGCTGCGCAGTATGACAAGGCTTTGGTGCCTGTTTTTTCTTATTCCAGAGATCATTATTTCAGGGTGTTTTTTTTGTGCCTTAAGGGAAAAGATCGTGTTGATGATGTTATGGGTGAGATGGGGTTTGTTGTTTATTGCAGGAAATGCCTTTTCAGGGATTTTGTTAAAGGGATTTTTAATTCATGTGAGTGTGATTGTGGGGGTGTGCTTGAGCATGGGGGGCCTTTATGGCTTGGAAAGCTTAATGACTCTGGGTTTGTCAAGAAAATGATTGGTTTTCTTGATGACAAGAAACTTGCTGGTGTTGTTTATGAGGAGTCTCTTGTTGGCTCTGCTGGTTTTTATGACATTGCCATGGTCTGCAAGAGGTATAAGATAAGCAAGCTTCCGAGGAAGGCTGATATTATTTCCTGCTTGAAAAGGGAAGGTTTCAGGGCCTCTGAGACTCATTTCAGGCCCAATTCAATAAGAAGTGATGTTGGCATTGAGAGGCTTGTTGATGTTTTGAAAGGTTTTTCTGAGTAGAGATGATTGCTTAATATTTTAAGGGGTTTTATATTTTGATAATTTTATTAAAGAAAAAAAACAGAAAAAATTACTCTGCTGTGAAGTCATCAAGTGTTGCTTTGAACTCTTCGTCGCTTTTTATCATGCCTCTGTTCTTCATGTATTCCCTTGCTATAAGCCAGAAGAAAAGCCCAAGGCTCTTCTTTCCCTTGTTGTTTGCAGGCACAACTAAGTCAATGTTGTTTGCCTGGTTGTTTGTGTCACATAATGCTATTACAGGAAGGCCTATTTTCATTGCATCATTTACTACATTCCTGTCAGGCCAAGAGTCTGTAACAAGAACTATTTTCCCTTCTGTGAATATGTCCAGGTTTGGGTTTGTTAATGCTCCCGGAGGATATCTGCCAGCAAATACTCTTATGCCTGTAAGGCTTGAAAGCATGCTTATTGGCTTCCAGCCGTTTTCACGCCTGCTTGCAATGATTATGTCTTCAGGAGCATACTGGGAAAGCATGCTTGCTGCTGTCCTTATTCTCTCGTCTATCTTCTGAAGGTTGAGCACTGAAAGTCCGTCTGGCCTTGTCTTGTAGATGAACTGCTCCATGTACTTTGTCCTGAATTTTGTTCCTATGTGTATGCCGGCCTTAAGATAAACATCTGTGGGCACAAGCAATGATTCTTCAGCCATTTTTTACCTCGCTAAAGTTCTAAGAAAAGAACCCTGCAGTATTTATTACCTCATGCAGATCGGTAATTTTAAGAGGAAATAAAGGGTTATTTAAAAGGTTTTCTAAAGAGATGAATATACCAAAGGAGCAAGTAGTCCCTAATTAGTAACGAAAGGTTTATATATTAGTTGTGTCTTAATATAGGTATAAACTTACATTGGTGGCTAATAATGCCTAATGTGCTTGACAAAATATTAGAAGAAACAAGAAAAGAGCTTGTTAATAGCCTTGATAGTGTCTGCAATACTCTTGAGAATTATTCTGGAGAAAAAAGGATTTTGATAAATGATGATTTTTTCAGGGGGCTTAATTATTTTGCTGATTCAAACTCACTATTTGAAAATTATATGCAAACAAATGACAGTGATTTTAATACAGAAGGAAAAAAATATGTGGCAACTTCTGATTCAAACCTGCCTCAAGATATAGTTGAAAAAGTTGAAAAATCAAGAACCTTATATTCTGAGGCTCTGTTAAATATGGGCAAGATTCTTGTTAAGAAAGGAGAGTTTGAGCC
>PWVO01000089.1 GCA_003561825.1 Candidatus Woesearchaeota archaeon
CATAATGCATAAGTTGCTCCCAAAGTAACTAAAGTTATCACAGAACCTAAGATTAAGCATTCTTTTAATTTTGAATTAGGTTTTTTATAGGAGTGTTCCTTAAATTCCTTGTTTTCAAGCTTTTTTTCAAGTTCCATTTTTTTGATGCAGATTAATTTTTTAAACTGCTATTTCCTCCCCGAATTCCGGGATTTTTGTTTTTATGCCGAGCTTTTCCTTTATTCTGCGGGCAAAAGGCAGCATCTGGTGCTCTTCTCCGTGGACTATAAAGATCTTTTTTGGCCTGGGTTTGTAATACCTGAGCCAGTTTATGAGCTCGGGGTAGTCTGCATGCGCTGAAAAGCTGTCAATTGACTCAACTTTGGCTTTTACAGCAACCTGGGTGCCAAGCAGCCTGATAATTTTCTCTCCTCTTTTAATATGATAGCCAAGTGTTCCCTGGGCCTGGTAGCCTACAAAAAGTATTGTGTTCCTGGGGTTCCATGCATTGTGCTTTATGTGGTGCTTTATTCTTCCTCCTGTGCACATGCCGCTGCCTGCTATTATTATGCAGGGATCATTCATTTTATTAAGCTTCATTGAGTCTGAGACCTTAGGTGTGTACTCAAGCCCTGGGAAGGAAAATGGGTTGTCTCCTGACTTGATAAGGCTTTTTGTGGCTTCATTGTAATGCTCATAATGGCTTTTGAAAACCTCAGTAACCTTTATGCCCATAGGGGTGTCAACAAATACTTTTATTTTTGGCAGCATGTTTTTTTCAATAAGCTCATTTAGGTCATGAAGAAGCTCCTGTGTCCTCTCAACTGCAAAAGAAGGTATCAGGACTTTTCCGCCCCTGTTGTAAGTTTCAAGTATTATGTCCAGAAGCTTCTGTTTTCTTTCAGTAATCGGAGGATGCTTTGTGTTGCCGTAAGTGGACTCAATAAATACATAGTCAGCTTTTGTAAGATGCTCTGTGTCTTTTATCAGCGGGGTGTTCATCTGCCCAATGTCCCCTGAGAAGATGATTATTTTTTCTGAGCCTTTTTCTTTAACTGAAACCTCAACAATGCATGAACCAAGTATGTGGCCTGCATCGTAGAATTTTGCTGTGATGTTCTCTGTAACTTTTATTAACTTGTGGTAAGAAGCTGTCTTGAAAAGCTTCATGGAGCCTCTTACATCATCTTCAGTATATATTGGGTTTCTGGGGGCAAGGCCAAGCCTTATTCTTCTTTTGTTCTCAAGCTCAGTATCATGCTTGTTTATTTTTGCAGAATCGAGCAGCACTATCTCTGATATCTGCTTTGTTGAGGGTGTTGCATATATTTTTCCACTAAAGCCCTGCCTTGCAAGCTTTGGTATTCTCCCGCAGTGGTCTAGATGGGCATGTGTAAGAAGCAGCGCTGAATATTTTTTGGGGCTAAATGGAAAGTCTTCATAGTTTTTTGCTGTTATGTCTTTGCTTCCCTGAAACATGCCGCAGTCAACAAGGATCTTGTCTTTTCCTGACTCTATGCTGAAGCATGAGCCTGTTACTGTCTTTGCTGCTCCAAATGCCTTTATTATCATAATTCATAAAAAAGAGAATTTATATTTAATCTTTTGCATTCGAAGATAAAGCGCGAGGTTTTTTGCTGCTGGGAAATGGCTTTTATGCCCACTGGAAAAGCAAAATGTTTTTAAGCAAGAAAAAATTAAAGGTTAACATGGTGATTTTTTATGAATAGAGGCAGGCTTAGCATTATGGCATGCAACTCAGGCAAGCCTTTTGCAGAGAAGATAATTAAAAAGATTAATTCTTTAGGCAAAGAAGCTGTGCTTGTTGACACTAAGGAAATAAGATTTGCAGATTCTGAAGGAAAATATGAAATCAATGAGAGCATAAGAGGCAGTGATGTTTATATTGTACAGGACATTACAAACTCATACAATGGATATTCTGTTTATGATAATGTAGGAATGCTTAAGGCTGCTCTTGATGCTGCGTGGAGAAGCTGTCCCAGGCATATAAGCCTTGTCATACCGGCATTTCCTTTTGCAAGGCAGGACAAGCAGAAAGGGAGAGAAGGAATAAGTGCTGCAGGCTTTGCAAGAGAGGTTGAAATGGTTTACAATGCAAACCAGATTATTACACTTGATGTACATAATGAGGCAATTGCCGGATTTTTCAGAAAAGCGAAGTTTGAGAATCTGCGCGCGTCAAAAAATATAATTGATTTTATCTCAAAGAACATTGACACTGAAAACCTTGTTGTTATGTCCCCTGATGCCGGCGGTGTTCCAAGAGCTGAATACTATGCCCAAAAACTCAGAAAAAAAATGGTAATAGGCTACAAGAAGAGAGATTACTCAACACCAAACCAGATTAAGTCAGTTGAGATTCTGGGTGATGTAAAGGAAAAGAATGTGATTATTGTGGATGATATAATTGACACTGCAGGAAGCCTTATTGAGGTGATTAATGTTCTCAAGGAAAAGGGAGCCAAAAAGATATATGGCGCATGCAGCCTTGCTCTTTTTAATGGCAATGCCGATGATAAGCTTACAAAAGCCTGGAAAGAAGAAAAGCTTGCAGCTGTAATCGGGACTGATGCTGTTTACCACAGTGATGAGTTCAAATTAAAAAACAAGTGGTATAAAGAGTCAGGCATTGCTGACTATTTTGCAGAGGTCATTGTAAGGCTTAATGAGTATAAGTCAATAAGTGAGCTTCTTGTATGAATAGAAAGCTTTATTTTTTATCAGCCAGAAGGAATCTGGTTTTTTCATCAGCGAAGGCAGACTGCAGGATATTTCTTAAGTGTTTCTGCTGCATATTTCAGCTTGCCTATGTTGCCTGAAAAGACTGTCAGGATTGGCTCTCCTTTTTTTACTCTGTTTCCAACTTTCTTGTGAAGATAAATTCCTGCGCCTTTGTCAAGAGGGGCTCCTGCTGCCCTTGCTGCTCTTGAAATAAGGCTGTTGCTTATGCTCTTTATGCTGCTGTCTTTTTCTGCAGTAAGGTCATATGTAAGTGCACTGACACTGATATCATCCGGGTCTGTGATTTTTGCTTTCTGGGCTTTTAAAATCTCAAGCATTTTTGAGTATGCTTTTCCTGAATTAAGGATCTCAAGGGCTTTTTTTCTGCCTGAACCTTTTTTTGCCTTGCCTGACATCTCAAGTATTATTCCTGCCATCTCCACTGATTTTTTCCTGAGGTCAAGAGGCTGCCTGGGATCATTTCTAAGCACAAAAAGTATGTCTCTTGCCTCAAGAGCAGGCCCTATTCCATTGCCTATTGGCTGGGAACCGTCTGTGATCATAACTTTAACCTTGATGTTAAGGTGCTTTGATATTTTTTCAAAAAGCCTTTTCAGCCTTATTGCTTTTGCTATGCTTTCTATTTTTGCGCCTTTGCCTACAGGTATGTCTATCAAAAGATGCGTTGCTGAAACAGATTTTTTCTTTGCAAGGATGCTTGCAAGAAGCTGGCCTTCCGGATCAAGCGAAACTGGATGCTCTATCTTTATTATCTTGTCGTCAGCAGGAGCAAGATTAACAGAGCCGCCCCATACAAGGCAGGCCTTTGTCTTCTTGATGATGCTCTTCATCTTTTTTATTGGGAAAGAGACATCACACAGAACTTCCATTGTGTCAGCTGTGCCTGCTGGGCTTGTTATGCTTCTTGAGGATGTCTTGGGAACAGTTATGCCTGCTGCTGCTATTATTGGCACAACTATCGGGGTTGTCCGGTTTCCTGCAACTCCGCCTATGCAGTGCTTGTCAGCAACAGGGTAAGACCTGAATTTGAGTGTCTGGCCTGTGTTTATCATTGCTTTTGTGAGTGCTATTGTCTCTTTTATGTCAAGCTCATTAAGGTAGCATGCTGATACAAAATAAGTTATCTCAACACTGCTCAGCTTGTTTTTGATGATGTCCTCAACAATCTCAAGCATCTCATCATAATTAAGCCTGCCTCCTTTGAGTTTTTTCTTTATGTGGTTAACTGAGTATGGCTTGCGCGCAAGGCTTACATCAACTATGTCACCAGATTTTGAATTCAGCTTTTCAAGGACTTCTTCGCAGAAGCCTATTCTTCCAGGAGGCACTGTCTTAGATGACTCTGAAATGTTGATAAGCGCAACTGCGCTTTTGCTTCCTTTTTTTATCTTGACCCTGTCATCATAATGAAGGTCAAGCTTTCTTGCGTCTGACTCGTTTATTATTGCTATAAGAGGAAAGCCTGTGGCTACATCTATGTCTAATACTTTAAGCTTCATTTTTATTCAGTCTCCATTTTGTATATCTCTGCAAATGCTGCAAATACTGATAGAACAAGGGGCCCTGCTACAATTCCAATAACTCCGAAAAGTGAAATTCCGCCCAAAACCCCGATAAGGATTACTGC
>PWVO01000095.1 GCA_003561825.1 Candidatus Woesearchaeota archaeon
CCCCCATGGCCCAGGGTTAATAACAGCAGTATTCCCAATAAGATCCTCTTTTTCCATATTCTCATGAAAATGCCCGCACACAACAAGCCTTATCTTATTCTGCTCAACAAATCTCCTCAGAGCCTTGCTTCCAGAATGCGAATTTCCAATACTGTCAAGCTTTGTACCATAAGGAGGCTCATGCGAGACAAATACAGTCCTGCTGCTGTCTTTTACCATCTGCCTAAGAACCTGCTCTGACCTCTCAAACTCCGTATTCTTCATAGAAAACCCACCGCCTCCGTGGCCAATAAAAACAAGCCCTTCAGCTTCATACACCTTGTTATGGATATAAGCAATATTTCTGAACCTGCTGCATGCTTTTTCCATATTGCTGCTGGATTCATGGTTGCCGTGTATTATCAGAACCTTTTTTCCAATCCTTTCAAGAAACAGAAGCATCAGCTCAAGCTGGCTCTCAAAAACACTCAAGTCCCCTGCGCAAACAAGAATATCAGCTTTTTTTGCCTTTTTGGCAATCTCTTCAATAGCCTTAAGATTTTCATGCACATCTGAAAAAGCAAGAATCCTCATTTTGCCCTCAGAAGCCTTTAATTGCCTTGTCCATCACATCCTGGACAGATCTCCTGAGCTTTTCAGGAAGCCCGAAAATAGTGACATCCATAAAGCCCCTTGTAATAATAGAAGCAGCCTCTTCCTTTGAGACACCCCTTGACATAAGGTAAATAATCTCTTTCTCAGCTATCTTTCCAACAGCAGCCTCATGGCTTAAGTCTGCTTCCGGAGTGTTTGCAAAAAGCTCAGGAACTGCATGTATCTTTGCATTCCTGCTAAGAAGAAGCCCGCTGCATTCAAGGTGAGCCTTTGATTTTGCATTGCCCTCAAGCATCCCCCTTGCAATCACAGTTGATTTTCCCTTTGCAATTGTCCTTGAGACAACCTCGCCTCTTGATCCATGGCCATTAAGCAAAACCCTTGACCCAATGTCAAAACAAGAACCCCCATCACCGAAAACAAGGCTGTTCAGCACAGCAGCAGATCCCTTTCCATTGCACAATGCCTTAGGGTACATCTGCAGGCTCTTTACAGGGTTTAGGCATATATAATTAGAAACAAACTTCCCCGAATCTCCAATCAGCGCAGAGCTTCTTGGCCTCACAACTGTGCTTTCATTCCACCTGTGAGTCATAGTAAAATTAAGCTTTGCATTATCCTTGATGTAAAACTCAGAAATCCCAATATGCTCTGCTTTTCCCACACCGGGATGGGCAAGGCACCCGCTGATAATATTAGCCTCAGACCCCCTTTCAGCTATAATAACATTATGCACTTTTTGAGAAAACTCATCAGCTGAAACAAGCATGCATGACTGCAGCGGCAGATCAACCTTTTCTCCCTCAAAAACCCTGATAAAATAACCCCCATCCTCTTTTTCATAAGCTGCCTTAGTATACTCATCCTGGTCCTTATCAACAATCTTCCAGTAATAATCCCTAAGCCAGGAGTGCTTCTTCAGGGCATCTTTGATATCCATCACCTCCAGCTTGTCCTTAAATGATCTATTTATCCTGCTCATAAGCACAGACCTGTTGCTTAAAAAATAAGACCCGGCCCTCTCTTTCTCATTACCCTTAATGCCCACATCCTTAAGGCTTTCTAAAGCTCTTTTATCCATTTTTCATCGGGCTTTTGCAGTCCTCGCAGCCCTCATACCCCTTTTTGCTTATATGCGTTATAATCTCTTCAGGCCTGCCCGAGCATTCTATCCTGCCATTAAGAAGAACAAAAGCCTTCTCTGCCTTAAGATACTCAAGAATGCTTCCCTGATGCGTAATTATAAGCGCAGAAGCATTATTCTTCTTAATATAATCAGCAATCTCAGTGCCTATAAACTTCAGGCTTTCAATATCAACACCAGAATCAGGCTCATCTATAAGAAGAAGCTTAGGCCTCATAAGAAGAACCTGCATAAGCTCAGCCCTTTTTTTTTCACCGCCTGAGAAATCAACATTAATATCCCTCTCAAGAAACTCAGTAAGCTTAAACCTCTCAGCAAGCTTAAGCTCATCTGCAGAAAGCTCCTCGCTCTGGCTTTTTCCTGTGCAAATCTTGATCATGTCCTTCAGCTTAACCCCTTTTATCTCAGGAGGCATCTGAAACCCAGAAGAAATCCCAAGCCTTGCCCTCTGGTCAGCAGCCTTAGTGCTAATGTCTTTTCCAAAATAAAGAATCTTTCCTCTTGCTGCACTGCCGGAGATAATGCCTGCAACAGCCATAAGCAGAGTGCTCTTTCCAGCCCCATTGGGCCCAAGAAGAATATAAGGCTTCCCAATCCCAATATTCAGGTCTAAGCCTTTTATAATCTCTTTTTTGCCTGCCCTTACATACAAAGACTTAATTCTTAGTATCTCTTCTGCCATTCTCAGAACAATAATTGCAATTCTCTTATAAATCTTTTCCAAAATATTGCTTTTGCAATATCTCCTGGAAAACACAAATAATTAAATATTTGATTTTTGAGTATATAGCCATGAACCTCAGCTCATCTGCGAGAAAAACATTAACCGGCATTCTTGTTGCAGTTTCAGCAGGTTCATTTATGTACTCTGCCTTGGCAAAGCCCTCTTTTTCTGCACTCAGAAATTACAGGAACATTGCTTTATATGTAAAGAATTACGAAGGCCCTCACCAAAGAGAAATCCTTGCTTATCTTCACCAAGTGCAGGTTTACACTATAATCCCTGGCCATATCCTGGGAAAGCCAATGGAGTTTTCAAAATTCAAGCAGACACTTGCAGAAAAAAACCCTGTTGTTAACATGCCTGCAGAGGACTACACTTCTATTCTAGAGCAAAGAGCCAAGGCCTCTCTTTATGATGTAAAAGTCGAGTCCAGAAGCAAGAAAAGAGTTACTGCCACAGGCTTAATTGCAGCAGGCCTGATCCCATTTTTTCAGTTTTATAAAAGAAATAAAAAAAAAGAATAAGTTTATCTCCTTTTTCTTTTTGAGTAATAGAACAATGCCAGAACAACTATCACAAACAGCACCATTGCCATCACTGATATTAAAATTTCATTCCGCCTTGATTCTGTTACAGGTTTTTCTTCAACTTCTTCAGGAGATATTCTTTCTTCAGTATCTATTTCATCCACTTCCTGTTCAGCAGGAACTGTCTCTTCTATTTCCCTTTCAGGCTCTGGCTCTTCTTCAGGAATAAAAGGCACATCCTCAGCAACCTCATCCTCTGTTTCTTCCTTCTCGTATGCACTGTCCATCTCTGACTGGAAATAAGAGCTTGGTCCGCTTGGGGCTGTTGTAGTTGTTGGTGTTGTTGGAGCACTTCCAAATGCGCCAAACAAGCTGAAGTGCGTTACATTTGCCCATACATAGTTGTTTGCTGTGTCAACTCCCTGGTCAGGCTCAAGCTGCCACTCTCCGGCTGTTTCATTGTAGTAATATATCTTAAGTGTTGATTCCTCTATGTTTGCTGCTGTCAGTGCTGCGCTGTCATAGTATATCTTTATCAAAGCCCATGTCAGGTTGCCTGAGGTTGATGGGTCCGCCTGTATGCTTATTCCTCTCAGAGCATTAAGGCCTGAAGGAGCTGTGCTTGGGCTCACAGATGAAACTACCAGTGTTGTTGTAACATTGTCAGCAAGCATAAGAGTTATCTGAGATGCGGCATCTGTGAAATTAAACTCTTTTGACTGATTCTCTGTTACACTATCCTGGGAAACTTTTAATGATGTTATTTCTCCTGACACAGTAAGCTGAGTGCCGTTCAGTGTAAGCACAGAGTCAATAAGCTCTAAAACACCTCCGTCAAAGACTAGCTGGCCGTTTATAGAGAGATTGCTGCTGATTATCTTGTTTCTCTGTGTTATGGCCCATGTAGTGTTGCTGCCAGCTGTGACATTGATTCCCATCGCACTTGATGATGAGATGTCATTGTTTCCAAGGGTGTTGTCTGAGTCAAGGGACATTCCCACAGTGTTGTTTACAAAAGAATTCCCTGAAACCAGGTTTCCGTCATCTTCAACCACAGCTCCTGCAGTTGAGTGGTGGCTTACTGTGTTTGATGTAATGTTATTGTCTTCTGATGTGCCATTTAGAATAATCCCAATGCCTACAGAGTTCAGATTGTTTGAGTAAATCTCATTGCCGTGGATTAAGTTATTGCTTGATTCATCAAGATGTACACCTATCTCATTATTGTAGACAGTATTTGAAGTTATCCATGAGTTGTCTGATGAATCCAGCAGTATTCCTTTGCTAAATCCATAAATAATGCAGTTTTTTATAACAACATTATTTAATTTAGATTCAACTCCTATGTAACCCTCTGGCCCAATGATATTAAATTC
>PWVO01000046.1 GCA_003561825.1 Candidatus Woesearchaeota archaeon
ATCAGATGACAAAGGATATAGCTCATAAACTTTAGAAATGCTTTTTATTGTTTCTATGTCTGCTTGATAAATGAGTCCTGAAAAATCCACTCCTTCCATTATCTCCTTAACATTTTTCAAAGTTTTATTTGCTTCTTCTATTTTTTTAGCATCATCTCCTAAGAATTCTAATTCTGAATAATAATCTTTGTAAAGCCTTATAAAAGTATCCTTATAGAAAAGACTAAGATCCTCTGTAAAGCATAAATTTGAGTTAACTTCAACGCTTGTGTTAAATTTGCTTTCAATTAATTTATCGCCTTTTTTGACAGTGATGTTAAGCTTCTTTTCTTCTTCGCTATTTATTCTTAATAATTCAATTTTGTATCCTAATGGAAAATGTGAGAGGAAATTAAATTGACCGCAGCTGCATGGTGTAAAGCCTTGATCCATGCCTGGCCGAGCATAATAGGGGTCTGTTGCTGGAATTGCCTTAGAGGCGCATGACTCGATGTATTTCCTAAGGTCTCTTATGCCCCTTATTGCCTTTAGATTGTCCTCATAATCCTTAGGCATGCATGTGTTTCTATCAAAATCTGGTTCACTGCAGACCATTATCATGTTTGTGTCAACCAAATCGCCATATTTGTCAGTGTTCTCAGCATAAACCGGAAAATATTTTGATAAGGGGTTATCTAAAGAAACAAATGAATATTTTTCGGACCCGAGAAATGGTTTAAACTTTTCCGGTACCCTGTGGAATATGAATCCTTCTTCTATAAAGTCTAATCCATCTAATGGCTCGCATATAAAATTAGTTCCAATAAAAAAATAATCTCCTTCTCTTTCTTCTCTATCCCACTCCCAGGAATTATGAGTCGCCAAAGAGCCAGGATGGTTTTCAATGTTCATGAATAAGCATAGGCATGCCTTGCCTTCCTCGCAGAGAAAGGGTCTTTCAAAAAAAATGTTTATTTCAGAAGCACTATCGCCCCTGAGACTCATTTTTCCCTTTACCATTATCTCTTCCAAATGACTCGGGAAGCCTATTATTGCATTTTTTTCATTCATTCCGAGATTGCCTGAAATGTAAGTGCCTCTTCCTTTGTCTCTGGCTTCTTCTATCATGGCAAGCAGCTGGTAAAAAGCATCCGTGCTCTGGGTCTGTGACCTAAAGATATTTGCGAACATAAAAAAAATAGAAGCAAAAAGAAGTATTGAAAAGATTATTCCTATCAGAACCTGCATTGTTATTTCAGATTTTTTGCTTTTTTTCATTTTAATGATATTCTAAAAATAAATGATTTAAGGTGATAAAAAATATGAATATTAATAACAAATGAATATTGGATATTTAATCAAGTTTCAGGAACATCGCTTGATTCAAAATCACCTCTTGTTTTGTTTAATACCTCTTTTGATCCTTCATATATTTCTGAATATTGATAAGACACAATCACAATCGTAACTACTAAGATTAATAGAAGTATTACTGCTGCAACCAGCATGTTAAGGTTAAATTCAATTGCCTTTTTATTTTTTCTCATTCTGAATTGGTCTTATGCAAAGCCTATTTTAGTTAATTTTTATTCTACTCAAAATTCTTTTGTATCTTGATGCTTCTTAATTTCTCTTTTTAGTTGCTGCTGGTTTTCAATCTAAACAATCTCTGTGGGTATGCTTTTCTATCTCTGGATGATCTAAAGGGACAGGGCATCCAGAGTATTCTTTCTTGCCAGGCACGCAGGGGCATTTGTCCAATATATCAGGAACTCCATCTTTGTCATGGTCTGGCCTGTGGATTGTTATTATTCCTGTTGAATCCTGGAATATATCAGTAAAATGGCCTCCGATGATGAAAAATGAAATTACCATGACTACTAATAGTATTGCTGCAGCTACAATTATTTTTAATGGGAATGATGTTGCTTTTTTATTCTTCATTTTGATCAATATGCTCCTCCGGGACTAGGATCTTTCTAATCTGACTCTGCTTTACTAAAGCAGATTCTTTCATCTAATCTGGATAATTCTGCATTCTGTGTGCTCTCCCACATGCCTGTCTGCTTAATCTGCAAATATATATCACTATGGCCTGCGATTATAACTCTGCTTAATTCATTTATATCATTTGTTTCATTAATATAACAAAGCTTATGCCCTAAATCCTGATAAGGTACTCTGGTTCCTCCTATAATCTTAACAAAATAGATAAAAGAGTCCATCTCTGAGATAGACTCAATATCAAGGCCAATATCAGATGTGTCCCATATGTCAATATAATAAAGATTGTCATCTTCTCCACAGCTTTCAAGTGTTATTTGTCTTCCACTTTGAAAACTGCTAAAAGATTTTTTAATATCATCTGCTTTTTGTATAATACATTTAGGGATTTCATCAATTGGGTCTGCTTTTTGCCTGCCAAAGCCAAATCCCAATAGAGTAAAGTTAGTCTCAATAAAGAATTCAGAAACTGCTGTAGGGTATAATGAGTAAAAAAGTATGAAAATAATTATTATAAATGCAAAAAGAATTATTGCAATTCCTACAATTTTTCTGAGAGCCATGCTTGCCATCTTTCACCTAAATTTGATAAAATCAAAAAGCAAATTAAAAGCATCATTTATTCTGTCTCTGAATAGTGTGATGATGAATATTATCACAGCTGCTAAAATAAGGAAAATCAGCCACCTCACTAATTCAGAGTATTCAAACTCTGCTTTTTTATTATGTTTCACTTTATTCCCTCTCTATTATTTTTCCACATTGTTTCAGAAGATTATTTGATTCTGAGCCAAGATTTTTATAATCATATACATCTATGAGTATTCTGTTCATCTTAAGCTGCTGCGAAAATTGATCACCAACTCTCGAGGAGATCCAAGGATTTAATAAAAAGGCAAATTCTCTTGAATAATCTGCAAACCATGTTATGTCAGGGCTTACAAATGTTACAAAATATAATTTATCTAATTGTTTTCTTCTACTGCCTTCTAAAATTAATTCTGGTCTGAAATGGAATGCCCCAGGACCTCCGTGGGACTGTATGTAATCCATATATGTAACTCCGGTGCCATCTTTGTTATCAATATAATACTGGGTAGACATGTAAAAATAAAGCTCATTATAGGTTATGTTAATGTCTTCCTGTATGTAAAATGAATAGCAGTTGAAGCACTTTATCTCGCTTTTTATGCTGCTGTCATCAAATACATTTGCATACTCTCCGTTAAGGAACATCCACCAGCATCTTGCTGTCATGTCCGATATCTGCCTTAAAACATCTTCTTTGCTTCCTCTCAAGACTCTGTGCTGGGTATCACATATTATTGGAATTACATGAGGGCTTATTCTTGTTTCTCTGTACTTGATTACAGCATTTATTCTTGCCAGGACACTTGACCTGCAAATCTCTTCTCTTGCAGTTGGATTTAATCTGTTGAAGAACTGGTCAACTACCATAAGAATTATTATGAAGCTGATAATTGCAATTATCATTATCAAAAGAAAATCTCTTGACAGTGCTCTTTTATGCCTAAGGGCCTTTAAAAATTTCAAGACCATCAACCCTCCCTACGATTCCAGAAATTGCTAAAATAAATGCTATAATGATGATTATTATAATTGCAATAATAACCCAATAACTTTTCGAGAATGTAACACCTCTTTTTCCTTTCATATTATCACCTGAATGTTATGCTGGCATATCCTACTGCCGCGCTTTCATCGCCTGATATGTCTGCTGATGTGTAGTACTGCAATAGTTTTATATGTTTGCATTTTTCTTTTACAAGCTCGATTAAAAGGGCTATTGGAAAAGCCCCGCAGATTGTGGCCTTTTTTTCTCTTACATAGCTGAGAAAGCCCTGGGTGTCAAGTTTTTTTATGTAATCTATTGACTCCATGTCAAGGCTTTTGATGTTTTCTTTTATGTTATCAGTGAAAGGCGCATATCCGTAAAAATAACCATGGTGCGTGAAGTCAGAGCTTGCAATAATGCATGCGCTTTTTCCTGTTTCATTAAGTGCTTTTTTTATGCCTTCTGCAATTTGTGGAAGGTTTGGGCTTTTTCCTAATACTATTGGGACTATTCTTAATTTTTCCAGCATGTCCCTGCATGCAAACTGTAAAAAAGGAAGCTGGACTTCAACTGAATGCTCAGTTATGTGGTCTGCAGGGATTTCCGGGATTTCTGCATAGTCTATTATTTTTCTTCCCAACTCAGTGTCTGCTTTTGCTAGCCCAAACGGGGTTTCCCAGTCATCAAGAAGCAATGATGTGCTTTCTGATGAGTGGTTGGGGCCTATGATAATATAAACATCTGCCAGCTCTGACTCTGCTATTTCCTTGTATGCCCATGCTGCGCATTGGCCTGA
>PWVO01000152.1 GCA_003561825.1 Candidatus Woesearchaeota archaeon
ATAAAAAAATGCTGCCCAATAATCTCAGGCGGACTTAACCCAACACTGCTCAAGCCTTTCATAGATGTAATGGGCAACACAGACTTCATAACAACAATGGGCGCAGGCTGCCATGCACACCCCGGCGGAACAACAAAAGGAGCAAAAGCACTTGTCCAGGCATGCGAGGCATACAAAAAAGGGATTGATATCAAAGAATATGCAAAAACACATAAAGAGCTTGCAGATGCAATAAAATTCTTCTCCAAGCCCAAAACAGATATAAAACAGGCAGAAAGCGCAGAAAGAAGCTGAGCATTTTTTCTTAAAAAAAATGATAAAAACCAAAATAATCAAAATTAGCCAGGATGCCCCTGAGCCATCAAAGATAAGATCAGCAGCAGTTATAATAAAAAAAGGCGGCCTTGTTGCATTCCCAACAGAAACAGTCTATGGCCTTGGCGCTGATGCACTAAATCCAGAGGCAGTTAAGAAAATCTTTAATGCAAAAGCCAGGCCAGCTGACAACCCCCTAATAATTCATATTGCAGAAAAAAAACAAGTTTATGAGATTGCAGAAAAAGTTCCGAAAGCAGCTGAAAAACTAATGAATAAATTCTGGCCAGGCCCACTTACCATAATTCTAAAAAAAACCGGCAAGGTCCCTTCAATAATAACAGGCGGCCTTGGCAAAGTAGCAATAAGAATGCCAAAAAGCAAAATTGCTCTAGCTCTAATCAATAAATCAGGAAAAAAAATCGCAGCACCATCAGCAAACTCTTTTGGCAGGCCAAGCCCCACATCTGCCCAGCATGTAATCCTCGATCTGAAAGGCAAGATAGACATGATAATAGATGGCGGCAACACAGAGATAGGCCTTGAATCAACAGTCATAGACATGAGCACAGCAACCCCTGTGCTTATGAGGCCCGGCAAAGTAACACTTGAGCAGCTTGAAGAGCAGCTTGGCAGAGTAATAGTTCATCCAGCTATTCTAGGAAAAAAGAAAAAAGTCAGGATCGCAGAATCCCCTGGCCTTAAATACAAGCACTATGCCCCAAGAGCAGAGCTAGTATTGGTTTATGGCAGCAAAAGCAGAATAAAAGAAAAAATGCAACAGATAGCAGATGATTACAGAAACAAAGGAAAAAAAGTAGGAATAATATCATGCAGCAAAAGCCATTGCTATGCAGCGGACTGCGTCAAGTTTGCAGGCAATACCCAGGAATCTTTTGCAAAATGCCTTTTCAGCCTTTTCAGGGAGTTTGACAAAACAGATGTAGATGTAATAATAGTCTCAGGCACAGAAGAAAAAAGCCTTGGCCTCGCAGTAATGAACAGGCTCAGAAAGGCCTCAACAAGATTAGTGAAGGTTTAGACTTAAGTTAAATTACAATTCTTAAAGCATTAATCCATTCTATTCATATCCACTAAAGAAGATTAAAGATGCTTAAACATATGGTAAATAGTTATATCCTCTGAATCTTTTTTCTCTATAACAGAATAGCCAAGATGCTCATAAATCTCCTTGTTCTTAAGCTCTGATGTATAAAGATAAATCCCCTTGCATCTTTTGGACAGAGATGCTGTCTCCTCAGCTTTTTTCAATAATCTTTTCCCAACTCCCTGTCCCTGATGGCTTTCCTTGACACCTATAGCCTCCAAAGTATAATAATCATCCGCAGGATTCTTATCTATTTTTAATAATTTATATATTCTTGCTGCCCTCTTAAAATTAATAATCTTTAAGAGATTGATTATGATAGGCAATATCTTAGGAAAATATATCCTGATAGTTTTTAGGAAGTTGCTTTTTATATTCTTTTTTAAAACAGCAATACCAATAATCTCTTCATCAGATTCAGCCAGAAGAATAATCTGCTCATTATTGAGATATTCTCTGGCTTTCAGCATGTTTAAATTACAAATAGTTTCTGCAGCAGTCTCTTTTGAAAAATCAAAAATATACTTAGTGATGCCCTCATTCATAAAAATAAAAGTAGTCATTTGAGCCACTTGCTTTATTTTTGATTCAGATAAATTCTTATCTGCCTTATATATATCAAATTTTAACATATTTTTACCTCAGATTTATTCACTAGCAGGCATAACCTTGATGCTCTTAAGAATACAAAACCATCTGGGCAACATTATTAAGATGTGAGCTGAATTTCTTCATATGAGTAGTCATATTGACAAACTGAATCCCTGCATCATAAATACACTGGCCATTCTCAAGCCTTACAATATGCTTGTGCGAGCTTTTGCTGATAAAAGAATAAATCTCTCTCTTGACAGCAATAGACTCCTCTGCTATCTTCTTGTCATTAAGCCTTACAGCCTCGGAAGTCAGGTCTATCTGCTTGTTCAGCAGCCCAAACAAAATTGCCAATTCCTTGTCAGCCTCTTCCGAGAATTTCAGGTTATCCTCATACATCTTCTGCACATCATTCATAAGATTCTGGCAGTAATCACCGAGCTTCTCAACATCATTGATGCTGTGCAGCAGCCTCGGTATAAGCTCAGCTTCTTTTTTTGAAAGCTCTTTCTGGGTTACTGCAACAATGTAAGAAGTCATTTGGCGCTGCATCTGGTCAACAGCATCCTCATCAATCATTACCTCCTCGTAAAGCTTATGGTCAAATTTCCTGAGGCATGCTTTGCATTTATTGAACATTCCTTTTGTAATCCCAACCATAGCAACCAGCTCTTTCATCAGAGCCTCAATTGCCAAAGGAGGAGTTCTGATGAGCTCTTTTTTAAGATACCTGCTCTCCTTCTTCTTGTAGTCTTTTCCAGGAAGGATCTTATTAATCAGCTTCACAAACAAAGGAACAAAAGGCAGAAACAAAACAGCATTAAAAACATTAAATAAAGTATGAGTGTTTGCAATCTGCCTTGCAATATCTCCTGAAGTCAAAGGAATAACATGCATATAAACAGGGATTATAAGCAGGGCAATAATAGTCCCCAAAACATTAAACATCAGGTGAAACAGCGCAACCTTCTTTCCTGCTTTCTTGCCATTGCTGAAGCTTGCAATAATAGCAGTCACACAAGTGCCTATGTTATCACCCAATATCAGGAAAATAGCTGCCCTTAAGTCAATAAGCCCAACTAATGCAAGAGCAATAACCATGCCAATTGTTGAGCTGCTGCTCTGCAGGATCACAGTTATAATTATCCCAACCAAAACACCCAAAAGAGGGTTTTCGCCAAAAATCAGGAATAAATCTCTGAAAAAAGGATAATCAGACAAAGGCTGAGCCGAGCTGCTCATAAAACCAAGGCCCAAAAACAAAAGCCCAAAGCCAAGAATTATAAGCCCAAGCTTTTTATGCTTCTGTTTTCTCGCAGCAAGATATCCCAAAGCACCTGCGCCGACAAAAAAAGGCGCAATTGCAGTAAGCCTAAAAGCAATCAGCTGAGCAGTAATTGTAGTGCCTATATTTGCCCCGATTAATATGGGCACAGCCCTTGAAAAAGTCATAAACCCGGCATTAACAAGACCAACAACAATAACAGAAGTTGCGCTTGAGCTCTGTATAACAGAAGTCACAAAAGTCCCTACAAACAGGCCTTTAAGCCTGTTGCTTGTCATTTTTTCAAAGAAAACCTTAAGCTTAGAGAGAGTCAGCTTCTGCAGGGAATCACTCATCAGGTGCATTCCGTATATAAACAGTCCCAGGCCCCCCAACAATCCCAAGATCACTTCAAGCATTCTAAAACAAGTTATTCACATTTATTATAAAAAACTTGCTATTGATCCTCCGGTCTATGACTTGAAAAGGTCTGTTTACCTTTAGGAATGCTCAAAAATCTCCTTAGGAACTTTAAATTCCCTGCTTGAAAAAACAATCTCCTCAGCCTGAGAAATAGCATTTAGGCATAAAAAAGACATAGAATCAAACCTTGCTTTAACATCTTCACTCTTTACAGAGGAACTGTAACGGGCCTTTTCCCTCTGGTCCACATCAGAAAACTCTTCCTTATCCCTGTAGACCATAATCCTTTCAATAAACTCATCATCATAATCAATAAGCTTATTTCTTTTGGCATATCTAAGGAAAGCAGCAGTGCATCTCTGGCTTCTGCTTTCAATCCCAAACTTAGCAAGAATAGCCAAAGCGCAGTAATAAAGAGTATAAAACCACTCTTCAGGAATCTTGTAGTCAAACCCTTTCTCCATTAAAATCCTGCAAAGCTCTAAATTTAGCTTTGCTTTTCTGATATAGCCCTCAGCAGCCTTATAGCTATGCCTTACAATCAGCAGGCCCTTATGCTTTCTGCCTTTATTTTCATCTCTCAAAGCATCTGCAAAGCAATCTCTAACTTCAAGATTCATCTTAACTGCATG
>PWVO01000220.1 GCA_003561825.1 Candidatus Woesearchaeota archaeon
ATATTGCTGTTTATCTCAACACACAAAGGGCCAAAGTCAAAAAAGCCTGCAATGCCTCCGTAGATCTCTCCGCTTGGAAAAACAAAGCCTTTTTTCTTGCAGAAAACTGCCATATCCTCAATTGAAAACTTATTGTCTGCCATTTTAACAACTAAAAAAGCCCAAGGTATAAAATATTTTCTATAGGATGCTTAAAACTTTCCTTATAAACTTAATAATCCTTCTTGCCTAATTTTAAATAAATTCTGAAAAACATTTTAAAAAAAGCTATTTTTATGCAAAAAAGTACCATTAAGAAAAACAACTTAAAGGCAAGTATTAAAAACATCAGCCAAATCTCAAGCGCCATGGAGCTAAACCCCGAAGAGCAGAAAAAGAAAAGCCTGAAATACTCAATAATTGACGGCTCATTCTACTCAATGATGGTTGGCTTTGGGGAGTCTTTTCTGGCAGCTTTTGCTGTTTTCCTCAAGGCAACAAATGTCCAGATAGGTGTTCTCGGCTCACTCCCAATAACCCTTGGATCAATCTCCCAGGCACTGTCAACAAGGCTTATCAGCATATTTAAGTCAAGAAAAAAAATGGTGCTTTTGTGCTCAATACTCCAGGCACTTATGTATATCCCGATAGCTCTTGTTTATTTCTTTGGCACATTCAGTGTAACAATACTAATAGCCTTTGTCTGCATCTACTGGGCTTTAGGGGCAATAGCTGCCCCTGCATGGAACAGCTGGATGGGTGACCTTGTGGAACAGAAAACCAGAGGGGCATACTTTGGCAGAAGAAACAAATTCATGGGCTTTCTTTCTTTTACAGCACTTCTTGCAGCAGGCTACATACTCCAGAGATTTTCAGTCAATCCTGCCATGGAATACATAGGGTTTTCAGTGATTTTTATGCTTGCAATGGGTTCAAGGCTCATGTCAGCTTATTTTGTAAGCAGGAAATATGAGCCCCCATACACACAAATCCCTGAATCTGAGGAAAGCTTTATTAAGTTTATGAAATACGGAAGGCTCACCAACTATGGGACACTGATATTTTTTCTCTGCATGACAAACTTCGGGGTTTACATTTCAGCACCCTTTTTCACGCCATACATGCTTACTGATCTGGGCTTCAGCTATAATTTCTTTACAATTGTAACTGCAACAGCAGTTTTCATGAAATTCATAATGATGCCAATATGGGGGAACTTTTCAGATATTTACGGAACCAAAAAAGTTCTGACAGTGACAAGCTTTTTTGTGCCAATAGTGCCCTTGCTCTGGCTTTTCTCAGGCAATATCTGGTACCTGATATTGGTCCAGCTTATTTCAGGGTTTATCTGGGCAGGTTTTGAGATTTCAGCAATAAACTTCATCTATGACACTACCACTCCCTACAACAGGGTTTCATGCTTTGCAAACTACAACATTCTCAATGGGATTGCAATCTTTTTGGGAGCAACACTGGGAGGCTACTTAGTTAGGCACAACCAGATCTTCTGGTCACCTTACTTGTTTGTCTTTATTGTAAGCGGAATAGTAAGGGCAATTGCATTTGTGATATATATGCCAAAACTCAAGGAAGCTCATCTTGTAAATGAGATCTCGCACAGAAAGCTGCTCTTGAAGGCAGTTACAACAATGACAACACAGGGACTAATCTATGCCCCAGTGGTTTTCAGGAAAATGCCAAAGATCCCGAAATTCAAGATGAACAAGCTGAACCTAAAGCCTCATTTTGACCTTATATTCGGTAAAATAAGGCACAAGAATATAGGGAATAATGTAGCGACTAAAAAGTAGAAAATTATTTAAATCTTAAAGAGTTATTATCTTCATGGCTGCAAACAGGGAAATCAAAGAAAAAATAGAAGTTAGATCATGGTTTTCAGAGCCCAGTACATGGTTAAGAGATTCTTTCACCCAGGATGAAAGAGAAGAGCTTATGTCTTACTTTGCAAAAAAGATATCTGGCGCCTTGGGCAGCAGCTATGAAGTATACTACAAAAACAAAGACAGCCTGACAGAAAGGATTGATATTGTTTCAGATAATGCAAGGGCAGAAATAAGGCACATCCCTTCTGTTTATAATTACAACACCCTTTACCTTAGGCCTTATGGCCTTGGAAGTGAATGGGCGCCTATTTTCACAAGGCCAGAAACTATAACAAAAAAAGCAGAAATAGAAATTAATGTAAATGCAGGCCCTGGGCTGGATGAAAGCATTTACAGGAACCTTGAGAATATTGTCAGGGAGTTTCCTGGCATATACAAAAAAAGGGCATGGAGGAAATAAAAAATGTCAGCAGAAAAAGGATACACTTTTGAAAAAGAGAAAAGCCCGGAGAAAAACTTATACATGTTCAGGATCTCAGAAGAACAAGCAAAAATATCACCAGAGGCACAAAGGCTTCTTGGCCTTGGAGTAGATATCCTATTCCTCTCTGAGAAATACTCGGGGAATAAACCTTCAATCCCTAAAGATTTTGATAATGGCAATATTGCTTCTGTTTCAGTGAAAAAAAGCCCGGTTTTTGATCTCAATGAACATGGGGATAAATACAAAATCAACTGCTACGCAGCAGACTTTATGCTGGATTGTTTTATGAATCCAGATGAAGAAGGCACAATAATTGCTCCTGAAAAAATAAGCATAAGAACCATACAAAAGCAGTACGAGTCAATTTCTCTCGGAGACCATATTATCTCAATTGGAATACAAAGATATCAAAATCCAGAAAAGATTGAGATTAAAGAGCTTTTAGAGAAGAATCTCTTTTTTCTGGACTACAAAAGAATACATAAGATATTTAGGGGCCTAGAATCAATTGAGGAATTAAAAGAGCAATTTAAGGGCCTTGAATTTCTGCTGGGCTAGCTACTTCCTAAGCCAGTCATGCTCTTCCCTGTCAAGTTCAAGCCATTCAGCAATCTCTTTATTGCCATTTTTGGCCATGTTCTTTACAAAAGGCAGGGTGTCATGAAGAGCTCTTGAAGAAGAAGTGTGTGTTTTCTGGGCAATCTTCTGCGCAATGCCTTTTCTTTTCTGGTATTTCATCTTTGCCCGCCAGAGCTTAAGAATCCTGCCAGTGGGCTTGTATGCAGTAAACCCTGGGTATTTCTCATGCTTTGCGCATGCAATGCCAGCAGAAAGCATGGCATTGACATAAACAAGAAAGCGCCAGTGCTGCCTTCTTCTTATCCTTCCCATAAAAACATCAGCCCTTGACAAAGAATCATAAGCTCTTGACAAATCTTCTGGCTTTTTGTACTCAACCGGGATGTTCTCATCAATCCAGAGAAACTGCTTGTCAAAATCCTCATCAACATTGCTGAAAGCATCAATGGCAATATTAATGTCATTTGACTTGAATATCTTGACAAGGGCATTAAGCATGCTCTCGACCCTGTTCCTGTCAGAAAGGCTGTCAACAGACTCAGAAGTTATTTCTTTTTTTACTGAAATAGACTCAAGGTCATTTACAGCAGACCTTATGTCTCCCCCTGAGCGCCTTGCAAGTGTCTTAAGGGACTGGTCATCATATTTTATGCCCTCATTTTCACAGATGTTTTTGAGAACATGCAATATGTCAAGATATCCCGGAGGCTTTAGCTCAAGCAGCTCAGACTTCTGCCTTAAAGGGCTTAGTTTCTGCTCCCAGGGGTTAGCAGCAGTCATTACAACTGGAAAAGTGCTTTTTTCCAGAAGCTTCTTAAGAGCAGCAATGCCGCCAAAGTCTTCTCTTCCTCCAATTCCTTCTATCTCATCCACAAGTATTACTTTGTCTGAGAAAAAAAGGCTGCGCTGGTTTATTGCTGAGCCAAGTATATTTTCAATATTGTCCCTGTTCCTGAAATCAGATGCATTGAGCTCAAATATCTCATGGCCAAGGTCATTTGCAATTGCATGCACTGAGCTGGTTTTGCCTACGCCTGGAGGGCCGTAGATTATCAGTGCTTTCTTTTTCTGTTTTTTGTAATTAAGAATAAAGCTCTTTATATAATCTAGCTGCTTTTGATGGCCAACTACTTCTGATGCTGTTTTTGGCTGGTATTTTTTTGTCCATGGCATATCTTTCATGAAGCCCTGGGCCTTATTAAAGGTTTTGTTGATAATCAACAAGAGAATTTTTATGCAAAAAAATGCTCTGTATTTTTGACGCAGAGGAAATCCTTTGAATTTCCTTTTATCCTAAAAATCTTCCAGAATTAATTTATTAATCATATTAACTTTTATTAAATTAAAGTAAGGCTTTTTATTTGCTTTAGATAAACGAAAGTTATATTGCAGAATTTTTTTTATGCATTGCCAAAATCATAAAAATCGGCGAAAGTGCCCTAC
>PWVO01000080.1 GCA_003561825.1 Candidatus Woesearchaeota archaeon
AAGGCCTAATTCTAACACTTATTTAAAATTGAAAAAAAAAATATATCAGTATCCTAATGCCTTAACAAGCAGAGGAGTTGATATGCTCTGCAGATAGTCATACTCAATTCTTATGTCTATTGGCTTCTCAAAAGTCCCTGTTCTTTCAGGCCTGAAAGTGCACCTAACTGTAGTAGTTCCTCCGTGAAGAGTCACATAGCCGCTTGTCCCTCCTGCAAGGCGGTCGCAGCTCAGTCCTCCCATGTCTGTGCTTACTGTTACAAAAACCCTGTTTTCATTTCCTCTTGTCTCTTCGCAGTTTGTGTCCTTTCCATAAAGGCTGCCTTTGAAAAACCCGCTGTCTTTGATATTGAAAGTAAAGACAAAAATATTTTCTCCTCCTCTTCTCTGCTCAAAATCAGTTACATGCACCGGAGCCCCTGAGTTGGAAACTGGCTTTTTCTCATTTATCCTGCAAAGGTCTCCCTCGCGATCATACATGCCTGGCTTTATGCATATCATTGCCCTTGCTTTTGTCTGGTAATTATAGCATACATCTGCCCTTACTGTATAGGGCGCGCTTGCAACAAGGGGCTGCTTTCTGTTAAGGCCTGAAAATACAACATAAGAAGTTATGCCTTCATATATATCACCTTCTGGGCCTTTATATTTTGATATCAAGTCCTCATTTGGCCTTTTTATCATGTCAGTAGGAGTTTTGCTGAACTCCACAGGATCTATTCCTGTGATTCTTACCTCAACTTTTTCCTTGGGCACTGTGTATTCACCATCGTTTTTGAGCTTTACAACTATCTCAAATTCATGATCCCCAGAGTCATAAACCTCTCTCGGGGGAGCCCCTTCCTCAAAGCTTATCAAAAGCCCTGTTGTCCCTCCTATAAATGCAACATCTCTATGTGTTGGTGTGCCGTCGCATCCAGCTGCAAATAAAATAAGCCCTGCAATTAAAATCAAGATTATGTATTGTTTCATTTTAATTCCTCCTTTTTTTATCTTTAAGGCGTGCCTAAGATTGTTATTCTTCTTGTTGCTGATGATGTATAGCCATACTCAAGTTTTATGTTTATTGGCGTTGTGTATGCAGACCTCTGAGATGGCTTTTCGATAGTGCATACTATGGTTGCCTCATTATTTATAAGTGTTAATGGGTCTATTCTCTGAGCACAGGAAAGCTGCTCTTGTGAGACCCTTCCGCTAAAACGCACTTTGTTAAGCACAGTGTGATCAAGGTCATAAGGGCATCTGGCCAGAGCATTTTTGTCAATTACTCTCCCATTTCCGATGTTTCTTATTGTGATTTTGTATTGGATTGATTCTGAAAGAACTGTCTGCTCTATTCTTGTCACAGCAACTGGCCCTCCTTGGCCTCCTGAAAAAGTATAAGCACTTGGAGGGGTGCATACTTTGTCAACTCTCTGGAGGGTATGTGGATCTGGGTCTATGCAAATGGTTTCAGAGGCAATTGTCTCATACTGGTAGCATGCATCTAATTTAAAGTTTGCCTCATACCTTTCAATATTTTGCCTTTTGAAGTCAACAACACCTCCGTGAAATGTAACAATGTCAAACCCCCCCTCTGGGTTATGTGCGCTCTTTCCCTCTAAAGCAGGGAGATTTTTGCTATTATACATATTAATTATATTTGTATCAAAGCCAGAGATATACAGGGCACCAATACTTCTATGGCTATCTTGAGGATAAGCTCCCCTGTTTCTTACTTCAACTATAAGGTCAAAATTGCTGTCATCATATATCGTGGGAGGAGGCATTGTTTGCACAAAATTCATAACTATGCCCTCAGACCCTCTCCTGAAGTCAGTTGTTGGCCTTGTGTCAGGTGGGGTGCATCCATAGGCAAATAATGCAAGAAATATTATTGCAAAGATTATGTTTCGCCTCATTTTTATTTATATTCAGCTGTTTTATATATAAACCTTTCTGTTGCTCTTTTAGCTACTGCTTTTTATAGTTACCTCTCTTGAGATTGCAGTTGTGTATCCATACTCAAGCTTAACATGCAAGGGGCTGGTGTAAGAGGGAGTGTTTTTTGATATTCCTCTTTCATTTGCACTAAATGTGCATCTCACTATGTCTTCCTGTCCCCTGAGCTTTATTTCCTCTGGGAAGCATGTAAGTTCTTTGTCTGGAAGATTAGCAGATACCCTGACATAATTAAGGTCATCAAATGTTATTGGGTCAGCAGAGCATGCCTTCTTATATTCTTCATTTTCACTCTTTAATACATATCCATTGCCAACATTTTTGATATGGATCTTGAATTGGGGCTTTACAGTATCATCTGCTGAGGAATAAAGCATTTCTGTTTCAACTCTTGTAATTGCAACAGGGGCTCCCTGTGATGTAAAGCCGTGGTCTCTCTGGGAGCATACTCTTTCTATCTGCCTTGTGCTGTATATGTCTGTGTCAATGCATACAGGAGCTACTAATACTGTCTCATACTGGTAGCAGGCAATTGCCCTCACTGTTGTGCTTATTCTTTCTCTCTGGCCTAAAACATTTTCTCTTGCTTTGAGTGTTACTCCTTCTATTGTCTGGTCTCCAAGGGGAAAGTCAGGAGATTTGCCCTGCAAGCTGAATGTTGCTGATTTGCTTTCACCTGTGCTGAAAAGCTCATCTTCTGCTGTAAAAAGGATTTTGGCATTTGTGACATCTGTTGCACCCCTGTTTTCAATCCTTGCTTTAAGCTGGGCATCCTGGCCTTCAATTACCTCTCTTGGAGGGGCATTCTGCAGGAAGGTTAGCACTAGGCCCTGGGTGCCTGTCCTGAAGCTCGCTTCAGGCGCTCTTCCTCCTCCTGGCAGGAAAGGCAGAGACGGCAGTGCACAGCCTGATAAGATAAGTGACAAGAATAAGAGAATTAAAATAAATGTAAGATTATTATTTCCCATTTTCATTTTTTAAACCCTATTACCATAAACTCTTTCAACATATCCGGCAACTTTCTCATCTCCGCACCCTAAGCCATTATACCCTCTTAAAGCTTTTTTCCAGCAATCATCTTGATATGATAGATACCTTTCAACATAAACACTATTTTTGCAATTATTCCTTACACTATTTTCATATATTCTTGGTCCTTGTCCATCACAGAAGAGATTATATCTATTAATCAAATACTTAAATCCACAATCTATGTTTTGATTAATATCTCTTAAGTTCATGCCTTGACAGTGATCTGAAGCTGTTGATGGAAGTATTTGCATTACTCCTACCTCTCCATCTTCTCCCCTCTGGCATTGATTAAAATTACTCTCTGTTTTAGCGAGTGCCAAAGCAAGATTCTCTGGAACATTATATCTTCTTGCTGCTTGAATGACAAGAGATTTAACTTGATCAATTGGAGGGCTTTCACAATCAGAAAGGTCTATTGGCTCTGTTTCCTCTTTCTTAATGCAACCCTCGCTTGAGTCCCATTTGCAGTTCTCAAAACCGCAGGGGTCTGCCTCGCACTGGGCCTGTATTTTGTAAGAAGTGCACCAGGCACCATAAACTCTTTCAGATCTCCTGGTTATTTCTTCGCAGGCATAGCACCGGTGAAAAGAAAGGTCTTGGCCACTTCCGCTGAAAAAAGAAAAGCAGTTGTATCCGCAGGGGTCTGCCTCGCACCATTCCTGGCCAGTGAATTCACCTATCCTCCATAGGCCCGGAGCTCCGTCACCATAATGGCTGCACTCTTTTATGATCCCATCATCTCCGCACACAGTATCATATTTTTCTTCGTTTGCATCAAAAGCTCTTTCAAGCTCGTCTATTCTGGCCTGAGAGATAAGCTTTGCATCAACTGGAACTCCTTCAACTTCTTTAACCTCAATTGGCTGGCTTTCCTCAATCTCGTAAATATATTTGGCTCTCACAAAAAAGTTTCTCTGGTGTATGGGGCTTCCTCCAAGAACAACTGCCGGGTCTTCAACCACCAATGAGCAGCCAAAAGTATAATAAGTGTTGGGGGACCTTAAGAAAACAATGCGGCCAAGAGGGCCAATCCTCTCCCATGGAGACTCAATTGTATAGACGTTGTATCCGTTCTCTCTCTCCTCAGAGGATATTGCCAGGGTTGTGCATGAGTCAATCCTAAGGCCTCTTGGGACTTTTATCTTCAGCTCTGTAACATTCTGCACCAGGCCATCCCATTTGTTCCTTAACTCAATCTCCATGTTGATTCTGCTGCCCTGCTCACCTATGCCTACAATATTGCTTTGGCCAACAACAATTGCAATTGCCATTGGGCCCTGGCTGTGCTCTGATACCCTGAATTCCCTTGTTATTCCATAATGCCTGTAGTAGTCTATATTGTCCTGCTCAAATGCAATAATGTCACTCCTCATCATAAAATGCCTTGTTAGTGTTGCATCTGTAGAAAAGCCAAATTTGGCATTGATAACCACATCATGATTCCCAGGCTGTATGTTACTTTCAAAAGAGCAGCTTAATGCCTCATAATGCTCGCTATAAATCTTAATTTCATCAGGAGAAATAGTGCCTGGACGCTTGTCTTTAAAGTCCTTTAAAATTGTCTCTTGGATATAGCATGACAAGCTGACATTTATTGGGTCATCAAGTGTTCTTCCTCTGATGTAAGGCAGCACAGTTATAGGATGGCCCTGGTAAAAGCTTATCCTGTCCCTTCTTAAGCTCTCTATATAAATCCCCACAGGCACTTTGGTTTCTTCTTCATCTGTTGGAAGATGGCCATGCGTGCCATAATAAATCATGTTGTCTATCATCCGGGGGATTGAGAGAAATGCTTCTTTGAGATTTTCCCAGAGCATTGATGCACTGTCCCGCATCTGGCCAAATGCCTCTCTTACAATCCCAGGGGCATTAATTGCGCTCTCTATCTCTGTAAGGCCGAAATCAGCAGAGATATTCACTGCAAATGCAGGGATAAACAAAAGGATAAATACAAACACAAAAACATACCTCGCTACATTAAGAAGCTTTGTGCCGTCAATGACAAAAACAACAAAGATTACCCACACAGGAAAAAATACAAGCACTGTCTGGAGTGAAAAGAGGTTGGAAAAAGCAGGGATTACATTCACTAAGTATGGAACTAAAAATGCTATTGTTGAAAGTATTAAAGGAACAAAAAGGTCTTTTATATCAAAAGAGCCGTCTTCATGCTTAAATACCATCACCCAGGCAAGAAGCGCAATTGTTATGTAAAGGAATAGCCTGATTGTTGCCTGCCTTAACTGGAATGCAAAAACATCAAGGAGATGGACAATGAGACAAATCCAGAATAGAACATTCTCTCCTTTATATTCTCTGGGCATTATCTTATCTCCTCTTTTTTAAAAATTCTTGCTCTTACTCAATCTCAATTTTTATTTCAATTATGTCAAGTGTTGCAAGAGGCTCTATTTTTATGAAATTATTTCCTCTGACCAAATCCCGGTTTATGTTTCTTATAAAAAGGCTTTCAAGTGTGTCAATGCTTGTCATCCTGTTGTTGATGTTAAGGCTGAGCCTGTTTGCTTTTTTGTCGTCAATAAAGCGCATTGTCAGCTTTGCTGAAACCTCGTCCTTGACAATTTTCTCATGCCAGGTCTCATTTATGTAAAAGTAATACAGGGGATAAGGCGCTTCTCTCATCCTTGTTGTTATTTTTATCTGCTCTATTAAGTAATCGCCCTTGTCTGTCTTGAATACAATGTTATTTTCCCCGCCGAGAAATGCATGAGAGGGGATATTCCTTATGTTTATGCTCCCGCAGTCAGGAACCCCTGAAAATACCTCGCGATAATTCACCTTAACCTCGAGCCTGCCAACCTGCCTTGGGTCGCAGTCAGGGAAAAACCTTAGGGTTGCGCTCTCAATATTCCCAACATCTTCTCTTCTTATTGAAAATACATTTGTGCTTTCCTGCCTGCTCACATCTGTTACATCCCCCACTATCTTGATGTTTTCAAAGCTGTAAAGGTTTGTCTTCCAGAACCTTATTCCTGTGCCTGAAACACTGAACTCCAGAACATTGTCCTCTTTCAGGTATTCTTTCTTGAGCAGCACCGGGCCTGGGTTTTTTTCAGTTATCTCGCTCTGGAATATGCTCACGTCATTAAGCTTTATCTCGAGAATCCCTGAATAGTCCTTTAATGAGAAAGAAAGCATTACATTGTCTGTGTTGTCAAGGTCTCTTATCCTAAAGCGCGCCTCCCTGTTGACTGTGTCAAAAAGGCTGTTTCTTATTATAAATGGGTTGATCCTGTCAATCTCCTCTGAGCTTGTTGTTGTGTAAAGCCTGAAGGCCGAGATCTCATGGTCTATGTCCCTCTCCCTGATATAGTCAACCCTGCCGGGATGCTCTGAAAGCAAAACATCTTTTCCAGGAACAGAAGGCCTCTTGTCATCTGCTTCTGGCTCGTCATTCTCTTCTTCAAGAAGCCTTGCCCTTTCCTGAGGGGGCATTATTATTATATAGCCAACAATGATGCCTATAATAAGAATAATAAGGCCAGCTGCACTTGCAGCATTTGTTATATCCTGCTGGGATTTTTTGTTTTTCATGTTTTTTTCACCTTAAGCCCTATATATGAGTGTGGCGGTTTTAGATAAATAGATAGTTTAATATATATAAGTTTTTCTTATTTAGTGCATGAAGATAATTTTTAAGAATCTCAAGCAGGGGGAGATTAAGCTTAAGGCTGAAAACCCTGATGACTTGTGGTGCCTGAGCCAGGTGATTGAGGCAGGTGACACAGTAAGGGGGAAAACACTCAGAAAGATTAAGATTGGGGATCAGGAACAGAGGAAGGCAAATATTGTAAAAAAGAGTGTTTTTATTGAGATTTCAGTTGAGTCTGTTGAGTTTCATGAGTATTCTGCTGTGCTGAGGGTTTCAGGGGTTGTAAAAGAAGGGCCTGAGGATGTAAGCAAAGGCTCGCACCACACTTTCAATGTTGAGCCCGGGACTGTATTGACAATTATAAAAGAATGGCGGCCTTTCCAGGCTGAAAAGGTTGAGGAGTGCTGTTTTGAGCCCAGGAAAGTGCTTATCTGCATTATTGACAGGGATAATGCCTGCTATGCCTTAATTAAAAGAAAAGGGTTTGAGATATTGTCAGAGATAAGGGGAAATGTTGAAAAAAAAGCAGATCTTAATATTAAGTCATCTGACTTCTACAAAGAGGCTGCTGCAAAGCTCAGGGATTATTCTGAAAGGCTTGGGATTGACAATATTGTTGTTGCAAGCCCTGCTTTCTGGAAAGAGGATTTTGTTAATTCAATTAAGGACCAGGAATTGCTGAAGAAGATTACCCTTGCTTCCTGCTCTGCATCTGGCAAAGAGGCACTTAATGAGGTTATTAAAAGGCCTGAGCTTATGCACCTTATTGCTGAGCAGAGGGTTGCAAAAGAGCTTGAGTGTGTAGAGCTTCTTCTTGAGGAGATCGCGAAATCAGGGCTCGCTGCTTACGGCGAGGATGAGACAGAAAATGCTGCAAGCCTGGGAGCAATTGACAAGCTGCTTGTTACTGACGGGCTGATTATGAAAAAAAGGCAGGAAAACTCTTTTGGCAGGATTGAGGGCATTATGGAAACTACTGAAAACACCGGCGGGTCTATAACTGTGATAAGCTCTGAGAATGAGGCTGGAAAAAAGCTTGACGGCTTAGGGGGGATTGGGGCAATCCTTAGGTATAAGCTGGTTTACTGAGAAACTGCCTTTAATGCTTCTCTTGCTATCTGAAGCTCCTCATCTGTCGGTATCACAAGGGCTTTTACTTTTGAGCCTTTTGATGTTATTATTGTGCTGCTGCTCTGGTTTTTCTTTTTGTCAAGCCTAAGGCCCAGATAGCCAAAATGGCTTAATATTCTTTCTCTTACATAAAAGGCATTCTCTCCTATCCCTCCTGTAAAGACTATTGCATCTGCGCCGTTCATTGCCGCTGCATAAGCGCCTATGTATTTTGCTGCCCTGTATGCAAGCACATCAAGAGCAAGAGATGCTTTTTTGCTGCCTTTTTTCTCTGCTGCCCAAAGCTTTCTCACGTCGTGGCTTATGCCTGAAATCCCAAGAAGCCCTGATTCTTTGTTCAGGATTTTTTCTGTTTGGCCTATAGAAAGGCCTTTTTTTCTCATAACATAGCCTATGACAGCAGGGTCTATGTCCCCGCACCTTGTTCCCATAACAAGCCCTTCCAGAGGGGTAAAGCCCATTGATGTGTCTGTGCTTTTCCCTTTTCTTACTGCTGAGATGCTTGATCCATTGCCAAGATGGCATGTTATTATCTTAAGATTCTCTGATTTTTTTTTCAGTATTTCTGCTGCTTTTTCTGAAACATAGCTGTGGGATGTGCCGTGAAAACCATAGCGCCTTATTCCCATCTCTGAGTAAAAGCTGTAAGGCAGGCCGTAAAGAAATGCTTTTTGGGGAATAGATGCATGAAACCCAGTGTCAAAAACAGCTACCTGCTTTGCCTTGGGAAGTGCTTTTATGCAGTTTTTTATTCCCTCGAGGTTTGCAGGGTTGTGCAGGGGAGCAAGTCCATTAAGCTTTTCTATCTTGCTTATTTCTTTTTTGCCCAGAATAACTGCCTTGCTGAAATGCTCCCCGCCGTGCACTACGCGGTGGGCAACAGCCTTAATCTCCTCAGGGCTGTGGACAATTTTCTCCTGCATGATTAAATCAAGGATCATGCCAAGTGCCTGCTTATGGTTTTTCATCTGCTTTTTTAGTGTGTTTGTTTTTTTTGAAGTGTATTCAAGAAATGAGCTTTTGGATCCAATTCCGTCTGCAATGCCTCTTATCAGGCTTTTTTCTCTGTCAAACACCTTGAACTTGAGAGAGCTCGATCCTGAGTTAATCACAAGTATTATTATTCTTACCACCTTTTATTCCCCGGGACTGGACTGCAGTTATTGCAGCAAGATCAACAATGTCATCAACACTGCAGCCTCTTGAAAGGTCATTTACCTGCATTGCAAGTCCCTGAAGTATCGGGCCTATTGCCTTGTATTTTGCAAGACGCTCAACAAGCTTGTAGCCAATGTTGCCTGCGTCAAGGCAGGGAAATATAAGAACATTTGCATCCCCCATAATCCTGCTCCCTGGAAACTTTTTTTCGCAAACTTCTTTCAGAAGAGCTGCATCTGCCTGAATCTCTCCCTCTGCATTAAGCCCCATTTTTTTTGCTATTTTCACTGCTTTTCTCACTTTTTCTGAAGAAGGGCCTCTGGAAGAGCTGTTTGTTGAATAAGAAAGCATTGCTATTTTTGCTTTATTCCCTGTGAGGCTCTCGTAGCTTTTCGCTGACAGTAAAGCTGTCTCTGCAAGCTCCTGCTCATTTGGGTCTGCAATTACAGCGCAGTCTGCAAACAAAAATACCCTGTCCTGCTTCTCCATCAGAAATGCTCCGGAAACTTTTTTTATGCCTTTCTGTGTCTTGATTATCTGGAATGCAGGCCTAAGTGTCTCAGAAGTCGGGTGTGATGCGCCATAAATAAGTGCATCTGCTTTTCCGTGCTTTAGCATCATCATCCCAAAATAAACCTTCTGCCTTAAAAGCTGTTTTGCATCCTCATAACTTATTCCCTTGTGCTTCCTCAGCTCATAAAGTTTCTGCGCATAGGCTTTATTATCAGGAGAAGAGAGATGATCAACAATGCTTATGCTTTCTTTATTAAGGCCTTTTAATATTTCTTTGTTTTTTCCTATTAGTACTGGATAAGCAATCCCTTTTTCAGCCAGGATCTTGCAGGCATTTAATATTCTTGGGTCTTCACTCTCAGGGAATATTATTCTTGCCTTTTCTTTTTTTGCTTTTTGCCTTATTTTTTCCAAAAGCATGGGTTTGATGGATTTTTGCGATTATTTAAATCTTTCTTTGCATGAAAAATCCAAAACTATTTATATAAATAAGTTATAATCATTTAAATAGCTTTAAAAAAAGAGGTGGTAAGATGAATACAATATCTTTAGAGCAGGTTATTCTTTCAATTATAATTGGAACGCTTCTTGCAATCCTGTACCTGTTAAGGGTTCTTGTTGTTATGGAAAGGAGAATTGCAAGAATGGATGAGAACATTTTCAGGATAACTGCAAAGGTCCTTAAAGAAGAGCAGGTAATTGAGTCTCAGATAAAGGGCATGGCAAGGAAAAAGCCTGCTGTTAAAAAACCAGTGAGGAAGCCGGCTAAGAAAAAAAGAAAGTAATCCCTTAACATGGAATTTAAATCTGTTGTCAGAGACATCAAGTCAATGAAGGTGCAGGGCGCTGAAAGAATTGCCCGCGCAGCTGTTGAGTCACTTAAGCTTGCTGTAAAGGAGTCAAAGGCAAAAAACGTGAGCGGGCTTGTCTCTGACCTTCATCATGCAAAAAAGATGCTTTTTCTTACAAGGCCCACTGAGCCATGCATGAGAAACTCAGTTAATTATGTTCTGGACAACCTTCAGACAGACGACATGGTTGAGCTCAAGAAGTCAGTTTTTTTTGCTGTTGGCGAAGTGATTGAAAGGTTTGACAAAAACCAGAAGATAATTGCGCAGATAGCCTCAAAAAAAATAAAGAACGGCTCTGTGGTTTTCACGCACTGCCATTCCTCAACTATTCTTGAGATAATAAAAGAGGCAAAAAAGCAGGGGAAAAAGTTTGAGGTTCACAACACTGAGACAAGGCCAAGGTTTCAGGGCAGGATAACTGCAAAAGAGGTTGCGCAGCTCGGCATCCCAGTAAGGCACTTTGTTGACGCTGCTGCAAGATATGCACTAAAAAGCGCTGATATTGTGCTGATTGGCGCTGACTCAATAACAACTGAGGGCAAGGTCATAAACAAGATAGGGTCAGAGCTTTTTGCAGAAATAGCCAAAAAATTTGACATCCCTGTTTATGCGTGCACAGATTCCTGGAAATTTGACCCTGACACTGTTTTTGGCTTTGAGGAAGAGATTGAGATAAGAAGAGAAGACGAGATATGGAAAAGGGCCCCAAAAGGCATTAAGATAGACAACTATGCGTTTGAGAAAGTAAGCCCAGAGCTTATAACAGGGATAATCTCAGAGCTTGGGATTTACAAGCCCTATATATTTATACAGGAAATAAAGATACATAACAAATGGATGTTTAAAAGAAGGTTTTTTTAGGCACTCAGTTCTTTCTCAATATTAGCTATCTCTTTTTCAATCTCCTGTATTTTCTGCTCATTTTCCTCGTGGTTCATTATCTCGCCGCATTCGGGGCACTTGAACTCAAAATTCATTGCCTGCTCAAAGTCAAGCCTGATGCACTGGTTAGAGCACATAAAGAAATTGCTGCTTTTCTCCCTGTCAAGCCTTTCCCTGAGCTTTTCAAGCCTGTCTTTCCTTAGGTTTGTGTAAAGGTGCTTTATCATATTTGGCCTGTATGTCCAGTAATAAATATACCACCCCTTTTGCTTGTCTTTTTTCCTTGTAAAAGAAACAAGATTGACTTCATGGAGCCTGTAGAGCATGTTTCTGGTCTCATTTATCTCCCTTTCTATAGCTTCAGCTATCTTGAACTCTGAGATGTTCTTTTTGTTCTTTAAAAAGGCCACTAACGGAAGTACATCTTGCCCTGCAGCTTCGCTGATTGTGGCCTCTACCATTTTGTTAGACAGCCTCATATTTTTTCACTCCAAGAAGTAAAGAGGAAAGGGTATATTATTGATAAGAGGATTTATAAAGTTTTCGATTTTTCATGGGAATCTTGCATTTAAAAGGCCCTCAATTCATAGTTTTTAAGTAAATCTGCCAAGAAATCTGCTTTTAAGGAGTTTTTATGCATGCCAGATAGTTGAATATTTTTATGATTTGCAGCTATGCTGCGGAATCTATATTTTTTTATATGAATTAGCCTTTTCTTCTTATATGAGATTTGCGCACATGGCTGACTGCCACATAGGATCATGGAGAGACTCAAGGCTAAGGCAGGCAAATATCAAGGCCTTTATAAAAGCAACAGGCATCTGCATAGCCAAAGAAGTGGATTTTGCCCTTATATCAGGTGATCTGTTCAACACAGCCCTGCCTGACATAGACTCGCTTAAAATAGCTGTAAATGAGCTTGGAAACCTGAAAAAAAACAGCATACCTGTTTATGTAATCCCTGGCTCCCATGATTTCTCGCCAAGTGGCAAAACAATGGTTGATGTACTTGAAAATGCCGAGCTTTTGGTTAATGCAATGAAAATTACCCAAGAAAGCGGGAATATTGTTCTGGAGCCGGTTATTGACAAAAAAACCAATGCCCAGATCAGCGGCATATTCGGAAGAAAAGGCATGCTTGACAAGTCTTACTATAAGGCCCTTGATAAAAGAAAACAGGATAGCAGCAATGCTTTCAGAATCTTTATGTTCCACACAATCATAAGAGAGCTTAACCAGAATTATGGCAGCGAGTCATCTGGCTCAATGTCAATGCTTCCATCTGGCTTTGACTATTATGCAGGGGGGCATGTCCACACAGTACTGAACACAAGATTCCCAGGATATGGGCAGATAGTGTTTCCAGGCCCGATATTCCCCAACAGCTTCAGCGAGCTTGAGGAGCTTAATCACGGAGGTCTTTTCATTGTAGAAGCTGATGAAAAGGGAATAAGGCCCAATTACGAGAAGATTGTAATCCACAATGTATGCAGCATAAAATCAGACTGCAATGGGATGAATGCTGAGGACATTGCAGAGGATCTGCAGAAAAAGATAGAGGCAATGGATGTAAAAAACAGAATTGTAACAATAAGGCTCTTTGGAACCCTCGGCAATGGCAGGATATCTGACATTAACTTTACAGAGATTTTTGACTTTGCATACAGCAAAGGCGCTTACTTTGTAATGCGCAACACCTCAAAGCTTGAGACAAAAGATTTGAAGTCAGAGAAAGTATCAGAAGACTCTGTTGAAGAGATTGAGAACTCCCTTATTGAAGAAAACACAGGCAAAGTCAGGATTGAAGGCCTTTTTGCAGAGCAGGAAAAAGAAATGACAAAAAAGCTCATGCAGGCAATGAGCGCAGAGAAAGAAGACGGCGAGAGAGTTGCTGACTTTGAAAAAAGGATAATCTCAGACTTCAGGAAAATAACCGGGAGCTAAGCTTCTAAGAACCTAAGGCAAATTTCGAAAAATATAAATAGATATACCATTTATTTAAAATTTACCAAATGGTAAATCTAAAGAATGAACAAAGAATTTTAAGGTATGTTGAGCAAGAGGCTAAAAAGTCCCTGTTTTCATTAGGAATAGCTTCTGTCCAGAGGGTAAGCAAAGCAAAAAGATTAGCTGACTTGACAATTAAGACTAAAGATGGAAAAACAATACTTATAGATGTAAAATCTTCTGGGGAGCCATCTTATATATATAAGGCAATCTCACAGCTCAAATGCTGCAAATCTGATAAAAATGAATACTTAATGGTTGCAGTTCCTAAGATATCAGAGAAAAGCAAAGAGATATGCAAAAGGAGCCAAGTGGGGTATATTGATCTAGCTGGCCAGGTTTTTGTTAAGTATGAAAATGTGCTTATAGATAAGTCCGGCAGAGAGCAGATCCCTAAGAATCTGGTTTCTGGAAAAAAAAGAGTAAAAGACTTATTTTCAGGCAATTCCCTGAGAGTTTTGATTGCTTTATTAAAAAACCCGTTCAGATATTTCACTCAGGAAGAGCTTTCTCAAAGTTTAGGGCTATCTAAGGCATATATAAACAGAATCCTTAAGACTTTTGAAGAAGGGGTGAAAGAAGATGGTGAGATCCTGCTGATAAGCGGGCCTGATGACAAAGGGATTATTAAAAATCTTCCGGGAATACAGGTTATTGGAAGGTTTGAATTTTTTAAATCAAATAAAAAAATAAGGAAGATTAAAAGATATAAGATAGAATCCCCGCAAAAAATTCTTGATGCCTTGTGCAAAAGATACAGCTTTAATGATAACAAAGTGATTGGATTTTATAGCTTTGAAAAAAACAACAAAAAATTAATGGAAAATATATCTGTTAATGGCAGGAAAAACAAGCTGGATTATGCATTTACATTGCATGCCGGAGCCTCTCTTGTAGCGCCTTTTGTGAGATTTGATAATATATATTTTTATGCAAAAGAGGGAGATGAGGAAAAGTGGGCCAGATTATTAGATCTGAAAAGAACAGAGTTCGGAGGCAATGTTTTTTTAGTAATCCCGAAAAATGAATGGGTACTGGAAGACAAATCTTTAATAAGAAATAAATCTGTTGTAGGCAATATTCTGCTTTATCTGGACCTTGTTAATTATCCTAAAAGGGGCAAAGAGCAGGCGGATTTTTTAAGAAAGAAAAAGATGCAGTATTAAGATGAATAAAAGAGCAGCAGATTACCCAGAAGACATTACAGAGCTGTCCAAGTCAGTATTATTGGAGATTATGACTCTGCTAAAGGGATATAAAGATCATATTGTATTAGTTGGAGGCTGGGTTCCTTATTTTATTTTGCATAAATTCCAGAGAGATGCGGATTTTAAGCATATTGGCTCAATTGATATTGACTTAGTTATAGACCCATGCCTTATTAAGTCTGGTGTTTACGAGACAATTGCTAATATTCTTGAGAAAAATGGGTATAATCAGAGAAAGGATAAAAAAGGAGATCTGATTGAGTTTAGTTTTGAGAGGGAAATTGGAGGCCGCAGGATAAATATTGATTTTCTCAGCACTGATTACCCTAAAAACACCAATAAAAGGCACAGGATTGTTCAGCCGGACTTAAAGGCAAGAACATTAAAAGGAGCAAAGATTGTACTAGAACATAATTTCGAGGAAGAGATTAAGGGAAAGCTGCCAAATGGAGCTTATGCAAGAGTTAAGATAAGAATAGCTGATTTAGTAGGATGCCTGGCTACTAAAGCTTTGGCTTTAGGAGGAAGGTCAGAGGCAAAAGACAATTATGACATCTATGCAATGATCTCTTATTACAAGAATGGTGAAAAAAGCTGCGCAGAAGAGATCAGGCCATTTCTTTATGATAATGATATTAAAGATTGTTTGTGTGAGATAAAGAGAAATTTTGAGGAAGAAAATAGCCTTGGCCCTGTTTTAGTTGGGGATTTTATCTTTTATAATGATGCAGAATCCAGAAACAGGATAATAACAGATTCATACATGAGGATTAATAGGTTCCTTGAGCTGTTAGAGAAATAAATCCTGGTTAAGGCCAAAGACTTTATATCTCAGGTTTTTTTTTATCATCTAAAGAGCTTTTTTTTCAGGGTTTTCCTCTAATGATTCAATGTAATCCAATGATCTTATTTCCCCTATTGCAGAGGCCTCTTTTTCAAGATACTCCTTTTTTTCTGTTTGATTCAGCTCTTGGGGCATTTTATATCCTATCTCATACCCTTTAATTAAGGTGAATTCTCTTTTTATTGTGAAGCCTTTCTTCTCGAGATTTTGCCTGAGCTGGCTCATATATCCCTCTGGGGCATCTGGCTTTACAAGAACAATGTAGTTTTTTATTGACTCTTCAAGGTTTTCCATTTTACCAAATCATCTTCCATATGGCTTTTGCAGCTTTTTTTCCTGGTGTTTCATTGCTGTATTTATTGTCTATTATGCTTTTTAATTTTTCTTCTTTGGGATAGTTGTTAATCATATTGTCAACCCTTACAAGC
>PWVO01000218.1 GCA_003561825.1 Candidatus Woesearchaeota archaeon
ACAATGTGGGCTCTTGTTGCCCGAACTCAACACTCTGGCCCGTTGTGGGCGAATCTCATACACGCTCAGCTGTGGATGAGAATGCACTGCCATCGCCTTACGGCTCGCCAGGTCTTAGGCAGTCTCACTCCCAGCCTCCGGACGAGAGACAAGGAGTCTCAAGGCGTCTACAAAGCGGTTCAAGTCGTCTTGATCCCATGTGGAGTCATTGACATGGACTTCGGGGTTCTTCTTGTCTTGCTTAGCCTTCAAAGTCCTGACCTCGAACATCTCTTGCCAGAACTCTCTGAGGATTTCTCGAGTAAGATAATCGTCTGAGTAGTCCCGACCAATCCACATCGATAGATAGTTTGGGAACAGCACGAACAAGTTCACTGCCCGGTAGCGAAATACAAAGCCTCTCCGGCTGAATGAAGACCGGCTGAACTCGCTGACCTGTGTAAGCTCCTTCAACCGAAGGTACAGCTGACGACACATATGGCTGCTCTGTGCGAGGAATGTCTCTTCATCCATCCCTCCCGGCGGTGGCGGAATCGTGGGCCCTAGCATCTCGGGCACCAGCAATTGGAGTTCTTCACTCTCGAACTGCTGTAACTCCAGAGCGTAGATCTGAGTATGATTGTCGCCTCTGGAGTTGAGGAATTGGATGATCCTCCTGAGTTCGTCATTCAACGCGTCAACGGCGATAATCAGTCGGAAGTCTCCTTTCTTCAAGGCTGCAGCCACGCTGGCCTTGAATGGTTCCTCCGACCATTCTTCGCCAGTCTTCTCCATTTCCTTGCGCATAACTGCAACAAGGGAACTGTCACCCCATCTCTCAGCTTTGGAGCAGACAGCGTCGAAATCTTCGTAGCTCATCTGCCAGAGATAAGCTGCGTATTCAAAGACCTGGCCGATAACCTTTCTCCGAATATCGGTATTGGTAGCCAGTTTGCACTCAACGACAGTGATCCCGCCGTTCTCATCTATGCCTATCAAGTCAGTATTGCCAGAGCCGGGAAGGCCGGCCTCCTTCACGAATAGTCTAGGTCTAATGTGGTGTTCACCCAGCTTCTCGATAGGGATGATATCTGGAGATTGATAGAGAATATCCTGCAGCATCGCCTCACTCTGAAACTTCTGTTCCTTAACTCTGGCCCACTTCCCACCGTCTCTCTTCCTCACCAGTATCTGCATCGGCAAACCTCTGTATTGATTCAGTGCTTCTACGACAGATCAACTCAAGAGGATGATACGCCTCGCCGCTATCTGTTGTCAATCTGTCTGGCCCGTTAACGTGCTGCCCTCTAGTCTAGGGCGAAGGGAAAACCAACTCCGTTGAACCTTTCGCTATGTTGTTGGGTAGCTTCTCGTAATGGTATGTGACCCCATTCCTAGGCGTGTCACAGACCTAGCTGAGGCATTAGACTTCGGTCGTGCTAGGAAACGGGCTGCCAACTCAAGAACGGATATGTCTCGCCGTCAACTATGTTCCAGGTGTATGCCATATTGCGCTGACCAAGGTCGGCGACAGCTACTATTTCCCACACCGCTAAGAGGAAGGTCGAGATGCTCCGCATCTCAGCAGTAGTCTTGCCCGTCCCGCCGTCACTCTCGCCTATGCCCGAAGCTTCCACGTCCCAGAATGAGCCGGTGACAGTGCCACTCCAGTTGAATCCCACCAAACCGCCAACATAGCTGTCACCAGTCACACAGCCGCTAGAATAGGAGTTGCTTACCACATGGCCATTGGTTCCCACCAGACCGCCAACATAGTGGTTCCCGGTTGCGGTACCGGCAGCATATGAGTTTTCTAGAGTTCCCCAATTGTCACCCACCAAGCCGCCTACAGTGTCTTCGCCATTCACGCTGGCGGTGGAATACGAGTCGTTGACACTGCCGCCATGAGTATGTCCTACCAGACCGCCAACAGACGATTTGCCAGTCACGTTGCCGCTGGAATAAGAGTTGTTCACAGTGCCCCACCTATTATGCCCGACTAGGCCCCCAACAGAGTAATGACCCGCCATGTCTATATTCTCGACACCGAGGTTACTAACCACTCCACCAGAAGCAAGGTATCCGAATAATCCAACTTGTGAAACAGAATCCAAGTTGAAGCTTAAGTTGGATATTGTGCGACCATTTCCATCAAACTCCCCGGCAAAATAAGGGATGTACAGATTGGGGTCATCGCTCAAGTCTAGGTTGTTCCCCAGTCTGAATCTCAATGTGCCATCCTGACCGAAGGCAAGCAACTGCTTGAAATCATCAACATCATCTATTAGATAGTAACCATCTTCCTGAGAAAGCTTTTCATCGACATCCAATAACCTCTCGTTGGCCAGCCATTCGTCAAAGTCCTCACCGAATAGAGCTCCGATCGTGATCACGTTCTGCCCGTTGATAAGAACCTCATCGAAGTTATAGTGGGAGTTGCATACAGGACCGTACCGATTATGTCCAGTCAAACCCCCAACATACTGATCTCCGGTCACGGTACCAGTGGAATAGGAGTTGTTTACGGGGCCATCATTAAGTCCCACCAGACCGCCAACAGACGATTCGCCAGTCACGTTGCCGCTGGAATAGGAGTTGCTTACAGTCCCACCGTGCCCATTCCATCCCACCAGACCCCCCACAGTCAACTCGCCAGTTACGGTTGCGGTAGAATAGGAGTTGCTCACGCTGCCGCCATAAGTATGTCCTACCAGACCGCCGACAGCCCAAGGAGAAAGAGCATGCTTGTGGCCAGTCACGCTACCGGTGGAATAGGAGTTGTTCACAGTGCCCTGCCAATTCTCTGCCACCAGGCCGCCAACATACTGAGATCCTGTTATGTCTGCGTTCTCGACACCGAGGTTACTGACTCTACCACCGGAAGCAAGGTATCCGAATAATCCAACTTGTGAAACAGAATCAAAGTTGAAGCTTAAGTTGGATATTGTGCGACCACTTCCATCAAACTCCCCGGCAAAATAAGGGATGTACAGATTGGGGTCATCGCTTAAGTCCAGGTTATTCCCCAGTCTGAATCTCAATGCGCCGTCCTGACCAAAGGCCAGCAATCGCTTGAGATCATCGACATCATTTACTAGGTAGTAACCATCTTCATGAGAAAGCCTTTCGTCGATGTCCAGAAACCTCTGGTTGGTCAGCCACTCGTCAAAGTCCTCACCGAACAGAGCTCCGATGGTGATTATGTTCTCCCCGTTAATGAGAACCTCATCGTAATTATAATAGGAGTTGCTGACAGTGCCCCCCCAATTGTATCCGACTAGGCCGCCGACAGACCGTTCGCCACTCACGTTGGCGATGGAATAGGAGTTGCTCACGGTGCCCTCCCAATTGTATCCCGCATAACCGCCAGCATTGTATCCAACCAGACCGCCAACAGTCCCCCATCCGGCCACGCTACCCGTAAAACAGGCGTTGCTCACAGTGCCCCAATTCTTAGCCACCAAGCCGCCGACGTGCTGGCCACCTGTCACATCCGCATTCACCACGCAAACATTCTCGATGACTCCACCCGCACCAACACTGCCAAAGAGGCCTCCCATCACCTCCGTGGGACGGCCGACAAATAGGTCCCTTATTTCGTACCCTCGACCGTCAAAAGTCCCAGTGAATGAGGCGAACACTGTGGCGATTGGCTTCCAGCCCTTTCCGTTGTCGGCTGTGGGGCCCGCAAGCTCTTCGTAGCCTGCAGTAGTAGAATCGAGATCTGTCATCAGAACATAACTGCCACTCAAGTTGTCCCTTACCGAATCCAAGTCATACCAATCGTATATCGGTTGGCACAAATCGAAGTTAGCGATGACATTTAGTACGCCGGTCATCGTTATCTTGGTCGACGCTGCATTAACATCAACGAGGGTGCCTACGTCACCGGTCCAGGTGACAAAGTGATAGCCCACATCTGCCTGTGCCAGAAGGTTCACCTCTGTGCCCTCATCGTAGTAGAAGACCCCCTCACCGGGATCGATTACCCTGCCACCTTGGGTGCTTGATATGGTCAGGGTGTACTGAGAAGGACCACAGCCCGACATTGCCGGCACCATCGCGGCAACCAAGGCTGCGATCACCAGGGAGACGATAACTCTATTCATCCTGCGCACCTCCAAGATACTATTATACCGACTAAGAGGGAATTGTCAATGGCCTCTGGCTATGTATTTCGGGCAAACGAGAGGTCACAAAGTGAGTGGATGTGCAGTGGATAGGGGAGCATGCTCGACCGTAGCCGCGTCGCAATAGGCCAGGTCTGAAGGGGTCCCCCGTTGGAAGCCGGCATGGGCGCAGGTGCCCGAGACCGCAGGCAATAACCCGCAGGTGGTTATGGGCG
>PWVO01000032.1 GCA_003561825.1 Candidatus Woesearchaeota archaeon
ACATCAAGCAAAAACCCCACATCAAGAGCCTCCCCAATTCTTAGTCTGGCCTCATCAGGAAAAAACCCAATCCATTCGCTTTCAGCTTCAATATAAAGCTCCGCATCATAATCAAAAGCATTTAAGACAGTAAAGACACCCTCATAGCTTCCACCCTGATTAAGCTCCCCTGCAAAAACCCTTGGCGGAGAAACACCGACTGCCGCAGCACCAAAAGCTAAAACAAAAAAAACAGCAAAAGGCAAAAAAACCCTGAACAGCTTTTTTGTGCAATAAGCTGTCAAGCAATTCTCAATTAGCTCTTTTTGCCCAGCCTTATCTGAAAAAACAGCAGCCCTCATCTTAACCAGCAACAGCTGTAACTGAAACATAGCCAGAGTATTCGCCCTCAGGAGTTCCAAAAGGAGGAGCAAGCCTTATCCTCATATCCAGGCTGCTGCTTGCTCCATAGCCAAGATTAATATACTCAGTCGCAGGATCATAAGAAAAGCTCCTGAACTCCGAATTCCCAAGGCTGTAGTAGATGCTCTCAGGCCCAATAACCCCTTCACTGCCTTCAAGGCTGCTTGCCCTCATTTCAATGTCAGCAAAAGAGTTTCCAATGTTCCTGATAACAGGAATTGTATCAGCATCCTTAGCTTCTCCTGGAACAATATCCCCAAAGCTTGCATAAGGCTCACTTATCTCAAGAGCAAGGACCTCAAGATACTCAAACTCAGATTCCAAATATTCAGTATAGCTGTAAATATCTTCTGCAATCACAATCACCCCGTAAACCCCAGGAGCATCATAATAATCCATTAAAAAAGACCCAGAAAAAACAGCATGAGTCTCATTAATCTCTTCTGTTTTCTCAAGCAGAATTGCCTTTCCATTAACCTCAGCAAAAACATTCTCTATCTTATCAGTGCTTTGCGGATGCCCTACAACTGATCCAAAAAAAACCTCACTCTGGCCCCCAGGCACAGGCATTACCTGAACACCCTCCCTTTCAGGAAAATAATCAGAAGAAAAAGCAATGCTTTCAACATTAGGCCCAGTAGCCAGAATACTTGCTGAAAGCATAATCTTCATAGTCCCTTCAACAAGCTCTTTGGAGACACTGTTGAGCCTTCCAGGTGTTCCTCCAATTTCCTTGCTTTCCATCCAGTTGTCAGCAGTGTTTTCACCCCTTGGGTCTATCTTTTCAATAGTCATCCCATTGTCAGCCCCTCCCCATGAAAAATGGTAATTCACACAGTCAAGGCTTACCTCATTCTTGTCAAGGCAAACACTCTCTTCAGTATTCCTCAGGGTAAATGCGCTCCTCATCAAAGTCCCGTTAAAATCAGGGTAAGTCTCAAGAAAAAGCCCGGGATTCTGCGCAATAACAGCATAGCTTCCAGGCTGCAGCACCATGCTCCCATTAGCCTCATAGATAATATGCCTTGTGCCTGCCCTGTTAATTCTGTAAAGGCTTAAGTCAACTTCCTCATTCCCAGTGTTATAAACCTCAATCCACTCATAGCCATTGTCAGCCCCCTCTGGGTCATACATAATCTCATTTATTACAGCACCATTAGCCAGCCCTGCTGCTGCCAGGCTCCCAATAATAATCATGGCAAAAAACAAATTTTTCTTATCCATAAAAAACACCCCCGCAAATTAATTGCTAAATAAAATGCATCAGGATTTTTTAAGGATTTCCGCAAAAAAACATCAGAATTTCTGGAATTAATAAAAATAAATACAGCTTATTTCATTTTTTTTCGCTGCATAATCTTAACTATCCCCAAAATGGCAATTAAAGCAACTACAATAGGAATTATCATAAAAAGATTTGAAAACAGAGGAACATTTGATCCAGGATTTTTAGGCACTTTTCCTTCACCAAAAGCCAGAATATCTGCCTGGGCTTCTGAGAGCAGCTTTGTTCCACTGCAAAGCCCTGTTTCTAATCTGTTTTCTTTACCATAAGCATAAACCAGATATTCTTCCCCTTCTCTAAATGAATATCCGCAACTAGCCTCAGAAACAGCAGTTGTTAGAACAATTGTTTTGTAATCAGGCCCTCTCCATATCTCGGAAACCTCAAATGTAACTTTTACAGGGTCTGCACTAGAATATCCTCTTAAAATAAGCTCAGGAATACTTTTTGAAAATTCTTTCTCAACAACCCTGCCAGCAAAAACTGCTGTAGATCTTTCAAAAGACTCTTCAGGAGGCACTCTAATGCATGTACAGGCCCATACTTCAGAATTTAGAAAAAGCAAAAATGCAAAAATAAAAAAAACTAAAATTATTCTCTTCATATAAAGAATTTAACCTAAATTATATATAAACTTTGCTAAAAAAATAGAATTCCTAAATCTAATCTTAAAATTAATAAAAAATAAAATAAAAAATAAGCTTCTTACTTTGACAGTAGTTTAAACACTATTGCAAGGAAAATTCCTGCCAGAATAATCACTGTTGCCACCAAAAGCACAAGGTAAAGCCCTGTGTCCTGAAAGCTTATCTCTCTGGTGATAGTATCAGCAGGAGGAGGAGTCTCGTCAACCGGAGGTTTTATTATAACAACCTCATCATCGTCATCATCATCAGGAGGCGTTGGCGGTGTTGGTGGAACACATTCCTGAACAACAATGTCAAAAACTGCGTATGCATTCAGGTCAAAGTCATTCCTTATGTAGTCTGTCCTGTCATAAAACATCTTTGTAGTAAACCTGTATGTCCCTGGGCTTGCTGTATCAGAGATCCTGATTGGCAATGTCCTGCTCCATGACCTTCCTTCGTCAATCCTTATGTTCTCTTCAGTTATCTTAATCCCAAGCTGCTGATTCTCAACCTCTAGGATAATATCTCTTTGGTCATCCCTTCCATAGTTCACAAGGCTTACAAAATAATTTATATTCCTGTCGCATGATACAGTAGTCCTGCTTAAGTCTGAGCGGTCAAGCCTTACATCATCTCTCTCTTTGTCAACCCTTAATGAAAGACTCCACTCAATCCTGTGCTCGTGGTATGGTGACCTTGACTCTTCTCCGTCAACAACTATCTCGATGTCATATTCGCCTGTCCTTACATCAAGAGGAACCCTGAACTCAAGGCTCTGCACAGAGCTTCTCCTTCCTGCATCAATGTCAAAAGACCGAGATTCTTCCTCAAGGTCATATCTGTCATCAATATCCCTGATAGTTACCCTGATCCTAACATCATCAATATCAATCCTGTCATCCCTGTCAAACAGGTTCTCAATAGTAAAGTCAAACCTTAGCTCTGATCCGGGCTTTACTCTTTCCCTTATCCTGTCGCCGTCCTTCATGTTTGACTCTCTTACGTCATCAACAAAAACATCAAGCCTGTATATGCTAAGCATTGATTTTCTTCTTACATCAATTGTGTAGTCTGCTGATGCTGTTGCAGTGCCGTCATTTGCTGTTACTGTGCATGTTGCAGTGCCAGTCTTGTCATCCTCGACTCTTGTTGCAACTATATTGTTTCCTGAGATTGTACAAGTTACCATCTCAGGATTATTTGAAACAACAGTGAACTGGAGTGTGTCTCCATCCTTGTCTGTTGCTATGATCGCTCTGCTTGCTGACGTTTCATGAGACTCTATTGTCAGTGTTGCTTCACTTATCTCAGGCGGAGAATTCTGTACAATAGTGCTTATGTTCTGCTTGGCAGTTTCCTCATCAGGGTTAGCAGCCCAGTACTCTGCCCTTAAAACATCATTCTTAACAAAATTAGCGCTGCTCAAAGTCGCAACTAATGTGTTAGTATTATTTAGCAAAGGAACTGAGTTTGCAGAGCCAAAAGCAGCATCATTAATGTAAAACTGCACATACCCTGTCATAACGTCATACTGCTGGTCAACAGCAGTCATGTTTATGGCCCAATTTGTGTCTGTATAAACTATTAAAGGCATTCTTTCTATCTGGGTTATAGACGGAGCTGCAGCACTTGCAGCAGACCCAGCTGCCACTAAAAGAATCAAGCCAATAAATGCAAAGATTATCCCCTTCATTTTTAAACCTCCCGCGAGTTATTTAATCCATAATATATATCCCAATTATGTTATTACAGAGTAGTCACATATCATATATAAAAGTTGTTATTCTATAATGTATATTTTTAATACTATCCTTTGTCTTTTATAGAAAGAAAAAAATACTTCTATAGCCTGTTACTAGCAAATTAAGATTTTTTGAAAACCTCTGAAAGGTCAACATCCTCTTCAGCATATTTCCTTTCCATATTCTCCTTTTTTTCTTCACAACGGCATGAGCAGCTTTGCTGTGTTTCATCTCTTTCCTCTTTATGTTCACCA
>PWVO01000142.1 GCA_003561825.1 Candidatus Woesearchaeota archaeon
TGTTCTCAGCCTTCATTATCTTTTCATTTATCTCGTCTCTTTTTCTGAAAAGCTCCTTGAACTTCTCCCTGAACTCTCTCTGGCCTTTTTCTTTTTCTGCAAGGTCTGCCTTCTGCTTCTTGATCTTTTCCTTTAGCTGCTCAAGCTCTGAGACAAAACCTTTGTTCTCTTTCTCGAGGTCTTTCATTATCTTGGCAATATTGTCCTGGTCTCTTTTCAGGACATCATTTATCTGCATCTCTATGCTGCTTTTCTTTGAGTCAAGCTCCATTGCCTCAGAGCGCAGCTGCTGCTTTTTTTCCTCAAAGGTGTTCAGCTCTGCAAGAACAGTAGGGCTTCTCAGGCTGCTTATCTTTGACCTGAGCTGCTGCTTTTTTATCTTTATGTCAGCAAGCTTTCTTGAGCACTGGGCAATGCTTTTTTCAACCTCTGATATCTGGGCAGAGAACTGCTTTACTGCTGCCTCAAGCTCCTTTCTCTGCTTTCTTGACGCCTCAGCCTCCCCGCTTTCAAGATGCAGGCCTTTTTCTGACTTGATTATCTCGCCTTCAAGCTCTGCTTTTTCTTTTCTTAATGCTACTATCCTATCCTCAACCTCTGACTTTCTTTTCTGCAGCACTGAGATTGTGCTCTCAAGCTCTGCAATTGCATTCTCTGACTCCGTTATCTCGTTTGAGAGGTCATGCTGCTGGAATGATGCCCCAGATTTTTTCCTGAAGCCGCCGCGCATTGCGCCGCTTTTTTCTATGAGATCCCCTTCAAGTGTAACTGCCCTTACTGAGCCAATGCCTATTCGCCTTGCTGTGCTGATGTTTTCCACTACAACAGTGTTGCCGAAAACATGCGAGAAAGCATTCTTGTACTTCTTGTCAAAAGAAACAAGATTTATTGCAAGGCCGTGAACCCCGTTTGACGAGAGGATTTTGCTTGTCTCGCTGTCTGCCTTTGCTGGCTTTATCTTGTTTAAAGGGAGGAAGTTTGCAACTCCTATCTTTTTTTCTTTAAGGTAATTTATGCACTGCTCAGCTGTCTTGTCGTCCTCTACAACAATGCTGTTTATTCTTGCACCTGCAGCCACCTCAAGGGCTGCTGAGTATTTTGCAGACACATGCCCAAGTGAGGCAATTGTCCCGCATATGCCTTTTATCCTTTTTCTCTGCTCTATAATCTTCTGGACTGCTATGCCTGACGCTGCCATCTCTCTTATGCTCATGTTTTTTGCATTGAGCTTCTCATACTCGTTTCTCAGCCCAGGAAGCTTTTCCCTTGATCTTGACAACTGGGCTGAAAGCGAAGAGTCCTCATTAAGCAGCCTGTTAAGCTCAAGGGTTTTTTTCTTGAATTCAGATTTCTTTGAGTTGAGGGCCTGAAGCTCAGCTTTGCTCTCTTTTTCAATGTCAAGGACTTTTTTTATTGCTGCCTCAATGCTCTGTATCCGGTACTCTGCCCTGTCCTTTTCCCTGAAAAGCTCCTGCTGCCTTTCCCTAAGCAACTGTATCTCTTTCTGGCCTTCTTCCTCCTGCTTTTCTATTTCCACAACATCTTTTTCAATCTCATCCAGGTTGCTCATCTCGTGCTTTTTCCTGAATTTTGCTATTGAGGCCTCTATCTCAGCTATCTGGCTGTTTTTCTGCTTTTTCTGGCCTTCAAGGTTTGATGAATCTGCAAGAAGGGACTCTATTTTCTCATTAATGTCAGTAAGGTCTTTCTGGAGCTGGTTTTTTCTTGACTCTATTTTTACAAGCTCATTCTCGCAGGTTGCAACCCTTGTCTTGTTTGTCTCAAGGCTTACTCTCAGCTCCTCTATCTTTTTCTGCATCTCTACCTGCTGCTTTTCGCCTTTTTTCTCTATCTCATCTGTTATGTCTTTTACTTTCTTTCTTTTCTCTGAGATGTCCTCTTTAAGGGAATTTATCTCATTCTGGAGCGACTCTATCTTCTTTGTGCACAGCTTAATCTCTTCCTCAATACGCAGATGCTCCTGCTTTTTTTTGTCCATCTGGATGCTGATGTAGGTTGCCTTGTTCTGCCTGATGCTGTCATTCATCTCCTTGTACTTAAGTGCCTGGTCTCTTTCAGACTTAAGCTCTTTGAGGTAGGTTTTTCTTTCTGCAAGTATTATGTCTGCCTCATTCAGCTTGCCCTCAACTTTGTCAAGCTCATTTAGGGCTTTTCTCTTTTTTTCCTCATAAACTGAAATTCCGGCTATTTCCTCGACAACCATTCTTCGCTCATTTGGGGACATCTCAACAAGCTTGTTTATGTCTCCCTGAAGGATTATGTTGTAGCCTTCTGGGTCTATTGATGCAACAGAAAGCATGTCAAGCACCTGCTGCCTTGTCATCTTCTGGTCATTTATCCTGTAGGTGCTCTGGCCGTTCTGCCTTACAACCCTTGTTATCTTTATCTCATCTGCATCTGAAGGGAATGTTTTATCTGAATTGTCAAAGAATATGCTTACCTCTCCGGATTTTGCAGGAGCTCCTTTCTTGCCTCCGTTGTATATCAGGTTTGCAGACTTCTCAGCCCTCAGGCTTTTGGATGAAGACCTTCCAAGAACAAAGCATATAGCATCCATTACATTAGATTTGCCTGAGCCATTGGGCCCCAGAACGCAGTTGAAATTGCTTGTAAACAAAAGCTCTGTTTTCTTTGCAAAGGACTTAAAGCCCTTTATTATTATCCTGTTAATCCGAGTCATCAGACTTAAGCCCACCTTTTTTTAATATCAAAGCCTTATGAAAATCATAATTCCTATGGCCTTAAAAACAACTTATAGCCAATAAGTGAATAGCTTTTGTTTAAATAGCTTTTGGTAGAGATTTTCTGCAATAATTTATTAGATTTAACTAGCTTTACTCTGCAGCTTGCATCAGATGGGCAATTTATTTTTATGAAAGCAGCCATTTCCATAATGGCACATATCTTATCTTTCCTTTAATTCCAAACCATTCTTTATTTTCCTGAGCCTCATAATCATGAGTTATTATAATTAGGCTGGCGCATTTTAGCTCTTTGCCTGATTTTATAAGAGCTCTCACTTCTCTATCTATTGTATCTTTATTGCTTGGGTCATAGCATACCTGTATAAGCTGGTTTATCTTCATATCTTTCATTATAACAAAGTCAACTTCTTCCTGCTGATTATTTTTGTAATAAAATAATTTTATATCACCTTTAAGCTCTCTTTTTCTGAGCTCAATTGCTACAAGGTTCTCATACATTCTTCCTAAGTTTTTTGAAAAAGCAAAAGATTTGGAATTTATCAGGCCATTGTCAATTGCATATATCTTTTTGCCTGATTTAATCTGCTCTTTTATTTTAAATGAGAATGCTTTAAGTTCAAAGAACAGAAATGCCTCTTCAAGGTATTTTATGTATTTTTCAATAGTGTGCGGGCTTTTTATTGATGTGGTTTTTGCCAAAGAAGAGTAGGATATTTTTCTGGCTGAATTTGAAATAAGGTGTTCAGAGAGGCCTTCAAATGATTTTACTGATCTTATATTGTATCTTTTTATAATATCTCTGAATATAACTGAGTCATACAACTCTTTCAAGTACCGAAAGTAGTCCATCCCCTTTACAAGTGGCTCAGGGAAGCCCCCTGTTTCAGAGTATATTGAAAGTTTTTCTTTAATCTCTGTGGGTGTTAGCTCACTTCCATAATAACTAAGATATTCTTTAAAAGATAAAGGAAAAATAATTGTGCTTAATTGCCTTCCAGTGAGATGTGTTGCCAAATCCCTGCTTAAAAGCTTGGAATTGCTTCCAGTTATTATAATATTATAACCCTGCCTTAAAAGCCTGTTTACAAAAAGCTCCCAATCCAGAAGATTTTGAATCTCGTCAAAAAAAAGGATTTGAGGATTATTATATATTGTTTTCAATGATTCAATTATTTCATTATAATTTTTGGTTTTTATAAGCTTTTCATCATCAAAATTTGCATATCCAAATCTGCCTAAATTTTTTAATTCATTGGCTATAAAAAAGCTTTTGCCAGATCGCCTTGGGCCAGTAACTACCTTAATAATATTTTTTTCAAGTTCAGCAAGTTCTGAATCCCTTTTAATATAGCTGCTGCTAAACAAAAATTCAAGTTCACGTTTCTGAAGCATTAAAATTTCTTTAATTTGGTCCATTTTGTGCATTGTAATGCATAAAAGTATATAAATTTATGCATTATGTGTTTTTTTGTTAAAAAGAGCTTAAAAAACAAAACTTTTTATAGGTAGTTGGCTAAGGCAAAAGCATGATAAAAATCCTGAAGGAAGTTATAAGGGAGATAAGGCCTGAA
>PWVO01000126.1 GCA_003561825.1 Candidatus Woesearchaeota archaeon
ATATTGTTTATTTTAAAGAATCTGGTAATCCTGTAAGTGCAAAAGCAAAAGTAATTAAAGTTTTATTTTTTGATGAATTAAATGAAAACAAAATCAAGAAAATTTTGAGAGATTATGGTAAAAAAATTTGTGTGCCGCTTTCTTTTGCTGAAAATCTTGGAGGAAAAAATTTTTGTACTCTGGTGTTTATTGATGAAATTGAGCCAGTAGAACCATTTGATATTGATAAGACTGGTTATGGATTAATGTCTGCATGGATAACCATAGATAATATAAATTCTATAAAAAAATAGAAGTTGCCTTCTTATTCAAATAAGAAGAAAATTTCTAGTGTCAGAGGTTATTAGAGAGGATATTGATTTAAATGCAACAAAAAATTGCACATAACATCGCGATCGCTGTTATATTCCCCGCAGGGCTGAAATTTAGTGCAACGTTCCGCAGGAAAATTTCAGAGTTTGCCTCAAAGCCCGTTAATCATTAAATAGTGGTGATAGTCGTAAAGTTTATAAACCCAACAGAAATACTAGGTAGTATGAAAGATAAATATGCAAGGAGAAGAAGAATTATTGAACATTTATCTCTGCAAATATATTTCCTTAATGAAAAAGCATTCAAGGAACGTCCAAATTGGAAAGAAAGCAAAAAAGATATTGATTATCTATTTTGGTTTGCAAAGAGAGCGCTAAATTGTGGATTATATTTTTCAATAGAACAGATTGGGATGGGTGGAATGGCAGGTTCACAAGTGATTACTCAAGGAACAATACAACGCCCAGGAAAATATAATATTGATTACAATAATGTGTTAGAAAAAGCTGTTCAAAGAACATATGAAAGACTAGAAAAAGAAATGCCCAACCGTGATGAACAGCAAAGAATAATTAATCAACATTTTTGTGAACCTGATAATCCAGAATACAAAAAGCAATTTGATGATTTGCTAGATAAATTACCTGGTTTCAATATGGACTTAATTAGAAATAGATTAAGAAATAAACTTGATGATTACTTGAGAAAGAAAGATTGTGAAAAATAATTCTTCGGGGGCTTTGGGGCAAATTGAATATAACTAATATTTAAAGCCCAGGCTTAAGGGCATCAAAATTTTCTTTAAATATGCTGGTTTTCACATAGTGCAATAAAAACTTGTAATATTGGCAATATCTTAGTTATAATGCTCAAATTGCAGAATTATGCGCATTATATTGTACATTTTGCGAAATACACTCCCTTCTTTTTGAAATCAAAACCTTCAGCATCAAATCTTTATCACAGAGGCCTAAATCTCTCCATTGCCATTGAGCAAATTTCCAAATTACTCTATTTGAATTGGAATATTTTAAGGTTTCAAAAAAACTCACTTGATAAAATAAAGAACCATTTGGTTTCAGAAAAATTTAAATACTCTGGGGCCAAACACATCAGAATGGCCAAAAAACAAGAAATCACAGAACAATCAGAAATATTTATTAGAGCCCTGCACTATTTTTTCTCTTTCCCTGAAAAGCCCATAGGCCTTAATTCACTTGCAAAAAGCATAAAGGCATCAAAAACATCTGCAAAAAAAGCAGCATCCCTGCTCATAAAAAAAGGCCTCATAAGCAAAGAAGAGCTGGGAAAAGCATGGAGATTGTCCGCAGAATACAAAAGCCCTTCATTTATATTGAAAAAAATACCCTATAACCTACAGAAGGTTTATGAATCAGGCATACTAAAGCAAGTACATAATAAGCTCCCAAATGCCAGGGCAATAATCCTTTTTGGAAGCTACAGGTGGGGCACGGACACAGAAAAAAGCGACATAGATATAGCTGCAGAAATCCCAGAAAGCCGCGAGCTAAAAATAGAAACACTCGCAACATTAAAATCATTAGGCTTCAGAAAAAACATCAAAGTAAGCCTCCACACATTTTCCAGAGATAGAACCAATATAAACCTTTTCAACAACATAGCAAACGGCATAATATTGGACGGCTTATTAGAAGTGCGGCCATAATGATAAGACACAAGCATCCAGACAAAAAAATGCAGAGAGCATAATAGAAGCCTAGTTCCAGAAAAAATAAAACTAAATCCTTTGTTTTTCCAAAAAACCTGAAAAAAATCTGGTTTCAAAGCCCTAAACAATATAACTTATGCATTGCCTTATTCTTGCATGAAAAAAGCCATGATCCTGTTTTTGCTCCTTGCATGCCTTGCAATAGCAGGCACAGCAAAAGCTGAAAATACAATAAATAAAACTCCTGAGCTAAAAATAACTGTAGCTTTAGAAAACGAAACATACACAGGCACGCAGCACACAAGCCTGTTCAGGATAGACAATCTAAATTATTCAGGCCAGGCATTAAACATCACAGTTGCATACAACATCACAGGCCCTGAATTCCTTTTCACCAGCTCATTCACAATCATTGATCTAAAAACATACAGGACAGCAGGCACAGGCTTTTTCAGCCCCGGAACCCAGGGCCAATACCAGATATGCGGAAAAATCATTGGCTACAATGCCTCAGCATGCAAAAACATCACAGCCATAGACATAAAGTCAGTAAGCTGCAGCATAGAATTAAGCATAGAAACAAACTCAGACATATTTGAAAACAAAATAGAATTTAGGCCAAAGCCAAGCACTGAAGAATTCCCTTACATAATAGAATACTGGGTAGAAGACCTTTTTGGGAACATCATAAAGCAGCCATTAAACACAACAAACTCAAACCAGAAGTCATTCACCCCAAGAGTGGATTTTCCGAGCCAGGCCTTTATGCTAAAAGCAAGGCTCGCCTATGCAGCATGCAACAACACAGAAAATGCATCAGCAGAAAAAATAGTCGGAGTAAAGGGAAATGAAAAGCCAAAAAACTCAAGCATAGAAATCTCAGAGCTTTACCTGGGAAGCACAGGCACAGCATCAATTGGAAGCACATTCCGCGCAAGGCTTAGCATTTACAGGGGAGAAACATTAAAAACAGCAATAAGCATATGGGCTGAGGACATTCAGGGCCAGAGAATAAGCACAGAAGTGTACAGGATCTCAGCAAACAACAGGTTCTCAGAAACAGAAATAACAATTCCAATAACCTTAAGAGATTTCTGCGCACAAAACATCAGCAGCCAGATAAGCCAGTATTTCTTGGTTGCAGAAGGACTTGATGCAAAAGCAAACCAAAGCTTTCAGGCAAGGGCAGACCTATGCCAGAGCCAGCAAGCTTCATCTGCCCAGTCCGCAAGCCAGTCAGCTGTTTCAACTGAACAAACACAGCCCGTAATCACTGGCTTCAATTATGAGATGCTGTCAATGCCCGCAGAAATAAGAAACAATGAGGAATTCTTCTCAGAAGTCTTAATCTCGTCAGGAAGAGCAACAAACTTCACTATCTGGAGCTATGTTTACAGGGGCAGCAGATGCTATTCAGGAGAAAGAGAGGAAAACAAGCAGCACGCATTTGTAGATGCAAACAGCAATGTAACAGTAACACTTGCAAACACAGCAGTAGCCCCTCCCGGAGATTACCTTTTCAAAGTCAAGATACTCCAGGAGGGCCTTAGAACTGAGAGAGAAATAACAGAAAGCATCACAGTAATTGAAAGCAAGCAGCAGGAAGAGCCAGACTCAGGCATTGAAAGCCATGATTCCCTTGAGCCTCAGCAAACTGCTGAAAAAACCCAGCCAGCAGCCCAGTCAGCAAACATATACCAGCACCTTGAATTAGAAACAGCAAAAGAATCAGGCCATGAAAACCCGGAATCCGGAGAAACAATCTACCTTTCAACATCAGAGAAAGCAAAGCACTACGCAAAATACATGCTCATTGGCATCTCAATACTCATAAACATAATACTTATAGCCAGGAAAAAACTGTTTTAAAGCCCAAAAGCCAAAAAGTTTATATACTAAAGTGAATAATGCTATTCATTAGGTGAATAGCTAATATGAGGCAAAAAACCCTGCTTAAAATAATTGGGCTTATGAGAACAGATTTAGACAGAGGGTTCACTATCATGGAGATTTCAAAAAAACTGAAAATAGGTTACAGGCCAGCATACAACCACATTTCAGAAATGGAAAAAGAGCAGATAATCTCAATTGAAAAAATAGGAAACTCAAAGCAGTGCAGGCTAAACCTAGAAAACCCTAAAGCCAGGCATTTGTTGGAAGCCTTAGACATTGAAAAAAAGCAGGAGATTTGCAAAGCCAGCTATAAAATTAAAAAAGTAACAGAAGAATTAATCAGCCGGCTTGCTGAAAAACACATCTCTGAAATAAT
>PWVO01000013.1 GCA_003561825.1 Candidatus Woesearchaeota archaeon
ACAACTGTTTTTTTGTGAAGAGCAATGCCACTGATTTTGCCAATGCTGTAATCAAGCTTCTTAAAGATCAAAGCCTGATGAGGATCCAAAAACAAACAGGTCAGCGCTGCTGTAAAAGTCAAAAACATTCCTTATCTTTCCGCAAAAAAACACATCCCCGGAAACATTGTTTTCAGCAGCCCTTTTTTTAAGAAATTCCTCTTCATCACCGCTGCCTGCAATAAAAAGGCATGTGTCCGGCATCTTTTCCTTCACTATCTTAAATGCATCAATAACAAGCTCAACATTCTTTTCCTTTGCAAGCCTTCCCAAGTAAAGAAGAATCTTTTTTTCCTTTGGTATCTTATACCTGTTCCTGAGCATCTTAGGGTCAGCCTTTTTGAACATATTTAAATCAATCCCAGTTGGAACAACCTCAATCCTTGACTTAATCCCTCTTTTTTTAATAAGGCTTCTGATGCTTTTTGAAGGAGCTATCACACAGTCACAGTTATTGGCAAACTCCTTTACAAGCCACAAAGCCATCATCTTGGTTATATGCTGCTCAAAAGGCACATAATGGCAGTATCTCTCGTACTGAGTGTGATGTGTGAAAACAAGAGGCTTGTTGTAAAACTCTGCAAAAAAATAAGCATACCTCCCTATCATAAAAGGGTGGTGGGCATGTATAACATCAAGATCCTTAATCACTTTAATAGAGCTGTTGAACAAAGGCAGGCACATCCTGTAGTCACTATTAGAAGGAAGCTTAATTGAGCCTATCCTGAAAACATTTTTCTCCTTGTCCTTAAATTTTGGCCTTTTAGGGGCAAAAACATAAACCTCGTGCCCCATGTCCTCAAGCCCCTTCTTAAATGAGGCCATTGACTTGACAACCCCGTTTATCGTAGGCTTGTATGCATCTGCAAAAAACCCTATCTTCATCTCATAGCCCCTTTTTCAGTTAAGATAAAGGATTTAAATTCTGCCATATTTAAAAACCTTTGTTTTTAACTCGAAAAAAATTTCTCCGTAAGCTTTATATATCTGTCTGTTGCTCTAAACCCAATAAAAACCCAGAGGATGATATACAATGGCATTGCTTAGATTTGTAGAGCTTGATGTGCTCAAGCCAAACCAGCTTAGGCTTGTTGACCTTGTAAATGATGTAGCTTCCATGTGCGACACTTTTTCAGTCACAATAAAAGTGATTGAAAGAGACCGTGAAACAGAGTCAGCACAGATGTTCATTGAGGGAAATGACATAGACCTTAACGCAGTTATAAAAAAAATAGAGGAATGCGGCGCAACTGTGCACAGCATTGACATAATAGGTGTAGGAAAATCCCCAAGAGTAATTTAAAAGATGCAAAGCCACATAAATGCCGCATTCAAAAACAAAATTGCCAGAAGGTATATAGTAGTTAATTCTTTTGACGGCATACTCACAACAATAGGCATTATTGTAGGCATATATGCCGGCGGCATAGCTGATCCAAAAGTTATAATAATAGCAGTAGTCGGGGCAGCAATCGCATTATGTGTTTCAGGCATATTTGGAGGATACCTTACAGAAGAAGCAGAAAAAAAAGGATCTCTTGCAAGAATAGAAAGGTCAATGCTCAAAAAGCTTTCATCCACAAAAATAGAGGAAAAATCAAAAAAAAGCACAATAGTCATTGGCCTGGCAAACGGCCTTGCCCCGGCATTTGCCTCCTTAATCATAATCTCACCAGCCTTTTTTGCTGCCTTGGGCATAATCTCTGAGAAAAACCTTCTTTTTATGATGATAGGCATAGCTTTTATTATGCTGGCTGTTCTCGGAGTAATACTAGGCAGAAGAGCAAAAGACAACATCCTCAAGTATGTAATAAAGACAGTAATAATAGGCGCTATAGCAGCAGTGCTTACATCAGTAATTTCATTCTTCGCTTAATTAGTCATCAAAAAGTAGTTATAAACCAAAAGATTTAAATATCCATTTTAAACCATAGGCTTTATGGCAGAAAATTCAGATATCCACAGGCAGATTTATTCAGGACTGGATACAGGCCTAAGGCTTATAGATATATATGGAAACAGCATAATAGTGCCTTCAACAGGAGAGATAGGCCGCTCTTTTATCTGGGAAAGCCAGTCAATGCTTGTTCTGACAAACCCATTGTACGATGTTAGGAAAAAATCAGTCCAGAAGCCGCTTGCATCAAGAATACACAAAAACCAGGGCAGTCTTAAGATCCTTAATGTAGGGTGCGGCGGATGCTCAGACATGCCTTTGTTAGAGCAGATACTTGAAGAAACACTTCTTGATGATGGAATAGACCCAAATATAAGCATAACAAACATTGATGTTTCAGAAAAAGTAGTTCAGGCAGTTAAGAATGGCACTCACCCATATTTTTTATGCAGAAGCCCTTACAATGAAAAAAAAGACATAGAATTTGCCCATGAGAAAAAAATCAATGAATACCTTGAGAAATGCTTTGAAAAAAGCTCTGTTGTTGATACAGAAGAGATGATATACCCAATCTTAGGAAGAGAAGAGCCCGTAGCAATAAAAACAAAAAGGCAGTCTTATTTAATGAAAAAAGAGTTTGCAGAAAAAATAAATGTAATAAAGGCAGATGCCTCAGACTTAAAAGAATTTGAGAATGAGGATTTTGATTTCATAATAGCCCACAACTTGTTCAAATACCTTCAAAAACCGCAAAAAACGAAATTTGAGCTAATAAGAGTCCTGAAAAACCATGGCTTTTTATTTCCAGACCACGCACTATACCAATGCGAGGACAAAAAGCTCAGCAGAGTTTCAGGAAGAATCTCAAGCCTTATGGGCATGCCACTTATAGATGAGTATGCAGGAGGAATATTGCCAATGCTTTCAGTAAAAGACCTTTTTGTCCCATTCTCACTTGAAAAGCAGTATTTTGACAAGGAAGCCGGAGAAACAGCTTTCTTAAACTATGACACTTTCTTTGCAGAACAAGGCCACAAAGGAAAAAAATTCTTTCAAATAAAAAACCTTTAAATATAAACCATTCCTTTTAAGCAGTATGATATGCCTTGGAATAGAAAGCACAGCCCACACTTTTGGAGTTGGCATTGTAAAAGGAAAAAAAGTTATAGCTAATGCAAAAAGCTCTTATTCCACTGAATCAGGCGGAATAATACCTGCAAATGCAGCAGAGCACCACGTAAATGCATGCGCAGATTTAATCACAAAAGCAGCAGACCAAGCAGGAATAAATCTTAAAGACATAGACTTAATCGCCTTTTCCCAGGGCCCTGGAATAGGCCACTGCCTAAGAATAGGAGCAATGTCTGCAAGAGCTTTGAGTTGTTTTTTGGAAAAGCCAATTGTTGGCGTTAACCACTGTGTTGCCCACCTTGAAATAGGCAAGATGCTGACAGGAGCAAAAGACCCGGTTCTTCTTTATGTTTCAGGAGCAAACACCCAGGTCATAGCCTTTGACAATGGAAAATACAGGATTTTCGGCGAAACTCTTGACATAGGCATAGGAAATTTCCTCGATTCTTTTGCAAGGCACATAGGCCTTGGCTTTCCAGGGGGCCCAAAGATAGAGGCTCTTGCTAAAAAAGGCAAAAAATATATTGATCTGCCTTATTGTGTAAAAGGCATGGATGTAAGCCTGGGCGGAATCCTAACAAACGTAAAGCAGAAGCACAACTCAGGAAATTATGCCAAAGAGGATCTTGCTTATTCTGTCCAGGAAACAGTTTTTTCCATGCTTCTTGAAGTAAGTGAAAGAGCCCTGTTCCACTGCAGCAAAAAAGAGCTGCTCCTTGGCGGCGGAGTTGCGTGCAACACAAGGCTTAAGCAAATGTCTATGGAGATGTGCAGGGCAAACACCTTTAAATGCTTCTTTGTTGATAACGAGTACAATGTTGACAATGGCGCAATGATAGCCTGGCTTGGGCTTAAAAAGTTTAAAGAAGGCAAAAAGCAGAAAATAGAAGATACCTCGATTAGGCCTTACTGGAGAACAGACGAGGATTAGGAAATGGAGCTTGAAGAAACAAAAATTGAAAACACAGAGCATGCTTATCAAAAAGCATTAACCGTTTGTAATTATTGTTTTTATAAAGAAGAAGTTGAATCATTATTGGAAAAGACATCTTATAATAATGTAAAAATTAGTAAATCAATATCTGCTTATAAAGATTTTTTAATTAATTATCCAAATTCAATTTTTAAGAATGAGATTAAAAAATTACTTTATGACTTTGCATTCAAAGAAG
>PWVO01000184.1 GCA_003561825.1 Candidatus Woesearchaeota archaeon
ATGATCATTGGCGGTTAATTCAGCGGCAACCAGTGATGGAACCACCTATTGGATTCTACCGCGCGGGATCACTTACGGAATTTCCTACCACACATGTTATTGATAACCAGTATATTTATTATCCACAGGTGGGGGATGAACCGCCGTTATACTATATCTTTTCAGCACTGTTATATCAATTGACAGTGCAATCAGAAGCAACTTTGCGATTGTATGTGATGCGGTTAGCTTCGGTATGTATCTGGGTGATGTTGAGCGCGGCGCTAGGTTGGGCCGGATACACATTGTTTCCAAATAAACCTACCCTGGGAATGGCCGCCTGGCTAGTTGTAGTTTTCAACCCCATGCTCAATCATATTGGTAGTGTATTGAGCAATGATGTGTTAGCTGCGTTATGGTGTACTTTGTTCCTAATTGGATTAGCGCGTGTTTTTAGGAAAGGTTGCAACTGGCGTAATGTTGGAGTTTTGACCGGATGTGTTGTATTAGCTCTGTTGACGAAGAAAAGCACTTTGTGGTTATTGCCAATGTCAGGATTAGCTTTATTCTGGATGCCTAATTTATCTCACCGCTGGCGGCGGTTTTTTGTGCGGGGGATGGCTGTATTGGCATTGGGATGCTTGCTCTTGTGGGGGCTTCCTAGTACAACAGCGCGTTATTGGGAAGGCGTATCACGCATCAAGGAACCGCGCACGCATAACTATGTTCTTCAAATAACCGAAGGGAGTACTGCAACACAAAGTATTGGTTTGCGGAGAACAGTTCCATTACGTGGACAGACGGTGGTTGCAGAAATTGTGTCACGTAGTCCAGAAGTAGCACAGATGGAATTCTGTCTTGCTGTCTATGGTGGTACGTGGATGTGTCAACCTTTGGAAATCGATGCGGTATGGCGCAGAGCACAAGTAGTATTCGATGTACCAGAAGATACCGAGAGATTGGCGCTGAATCTGACAGTTCTAGATGGCACCGTGTGGGTAGACGAGGTGATGTTTGTAGAACAACCTTCTGTGATTCGCAATCACGATATGGAAGAGCGGGTTTCTTGGCTGGAAAAGGGTCTCGTTATAGCAGGTCGCCCCTTAAGCATTGACGGACTGGTTGCCGGATTATTTGCGAATTTTAATCAGCGGATGAGTTTGCTAGGCAGTGTCTTTCCCCAAGCTTGGCGACTCTTCTTTGATTCTTTTTGGGGAAATTTCGGCTCGGCTTTGGTCATCCCTTTGGAAAATCCCTGGCCTTTATTAATAAGGATTGCTGTGCTTTCAGCAATTCTAGGGTGGGCATTTCAGGTACTTCGTCAAGACATGGCTCATTTTCTAGAGGCATCAAGGTTGCTAGGCAGTGCGTTCATTTTAGCTTTATTGCAAACCTTTATACCCTTGCTTTCTTATCAGGGAGGATGGTTGCCTCAAGGAAGGTTTATATTCCCCGCCATTTGGCCTATAGGAATGCTCTTGACCTTGGGCTGGTATGGTTGGCGAATACAGGTGACAGAGCGTTGGTTTGCGTTGTTTGTAGCTATTGGTAGCTTGGCCTTAAATCTTGCGGGGCTGTGGCGAATGATGAGTTATTTTTATGGGTGAGCGGTCGTAGGTGAGAGATAATAATACTGCGCAAAGACTGGCGCGTAACACGGCATTATTATCAGTTGCGCAAGTCAGTCGGGTGGTCTTTAACACTATCCTTTCGTTGTTCATTGCACGGTGGATGGGCGTGGAGGACTTTGGTAAATATGGTGTTTTGACGGCTTATTTCGGTGTTTTCTACGTGCTGGCCGTAATGGGAGCACCGCGTTACGTTGTGCGAGAAATGGCGCGCGCACGTACAATTGCGGGCGATTACGATATAGGACGCCAACAGCGATGGTTTCACATTACACTGCTTAATCAACTGATCGGCGGTATTTTAGCGGTAATAGTGATGTTATGTGTTGCGCATCTTCTTAATCACCCTTCAGATACTCGTCAAGCATTGTTGTTGTCTTCATTATCATTAATTCCGGCGGCTATCTCTTCGGCGATGGAGATTGCACTGCAAGCGGTTGAGAAGATGGACCACATTGCTGTTACACATATTGTGGCTGGCGGTATACAGTTGATAGGAAGTTTGACTGCGTTGTGGCTTGGACATGGCTTATGGATGCTGGCTTGGATGATGGTCATCTGGCAAGTCACCATAGCGCTAATGCAAATAGTAATTACTTTGCGCTTGGGATTTTGGAATAGATTTCACTGGTATGGGCGAGAATCTCTCATTCTTTTTAGGGATTCCTTTGAGTTCTTCATTTTATCGCTGTCAGCCATCGTGTTTTCACGACTAGATGTCCTAATTCTCTCGCAAGTAGCAGGTGAAGCAGCGGTAGGGGTATATAATGCTGCTTATCTTGTAGTGCGTGGGATTAACTTCATTGCTGCTAGTTATGGCCAAGCTATTTATCCCACGTTATCGCATTGTTACAGGCAATCACGCGCTCAATTTGAGAAATTGATTTTTAAGTCTTTGCTTTGGGGGATGGTAGGAATGCTGTTGGTGGCTTTAGCATTGAGCATCTATGCGGAACAGATCATTCAGTTGCTTTATGCCCAAGATGCGTATAGTTTGGCAGCTCGTGTTTTAGCTATCGAGGCAATCTTTGTAGCGATTTTCTTCTGGAATTCTGTACTTTCGAGAGGACTAATGGCTGGCGATATGCAATCTCGTTCGGTTGTGGTCTCAACCATTAAATTGGTGATAGCATTGGGTTACTATAGTATCTTCACAAATTGGTGGGGTGTAACTGGGGCCGCAATTGCTACGGTGACCGCTGCGTTAACTGGAACAGCTTTGAATTACTATTTCGTAAATAAGTATGTGTATCGCCTGGATATAGTGACATTATTAATAAAACCCTTGATGGTAGCTGTAGTTTCTGGGGGAATCTGGTTTTTATTGCTCAATTTGGGATGTCCATTTGCGGTGGTGGTGGGCCTAGGGGTATATATAGGGTTAGCTTGGAGCTTGCATCTAGTTTCTGATGAAGATATTATGTTACTCAAACGGGTGACGATAAAATCAAGACGGATTATATGACCGCGCCACACATCCCGCTGGATTTTCTCATCATCGGAGCGCAAAAATCGGCCTCGACGTTTATCCATGCGTGCCTGCGTGAGCATCCTGCTATCTTTATCCCCAAAGACGAGGTCCCGTTTTTCGAGGACCCGTTCTACGATCCCGTTCAGGTGGCGGAGAAAATCGGGCGTGAACTGCGCGGTCGCGGCGATGCCATGCGGGTGGGTATCAAGCGCCCCAATTATTTGTGTGAGATGCCTTGTGCCGAGCGTATCCAGTGTCACGTCCACGATCCGCAGTTCATTGTTGTGCTACGAGAGCCGGTTGAGCGGGCGATTTCGGCTTACTTTTGGTATATGCGCATGGGCTATCTGCCGGTCAAGCCGTTGGATGAGGGCATGGCGGCGTTGCTCTCTGGTGCGTGTGCGGTGGAGTATCCCACAGCGCAGAAGATTCTCGAATACGGCTTCTATGCCCGCCACCTGATGCGCTATTTTGAGCTATTCCCGCGTGATAAGTTCCTGATTTTGTTCCAGGAAGATTTCAAGGCGCGCGCGTTGGAATTGGTGCAGAACGCTTACCGCTTTTTGAGCGTCGCCGATAACTACGCACCGCGCGCACTGGCGCAGCGCCCCAAACCCTCGCTGTACGCGCTGCCGCGCATCACATGGTCGCGCTGGCGCAACCCGTGGATTCACAAGTACAGTCGGGTGGATGGCCGCCCTGTGAACTTCTTGCCGCGCCGGCATCCTGGCGTGCTGCCGCTCAAAGGCTTGTTCTACGTGGTGGATCGCTGGTTGCTGGCGCGACTGTATCCCAATACGCGCCCTACCTTGCGACCCGATTTGCGCGCGCAGTTGGCGGAGGTCTACCGCACGGATGTGGAAAGTTTGGAATTGCTGTTAGGACGCGATCTGGCGACCTGGCGGTAAAATTGCTAAAGAGTGGGGGAATGGAATGAAAGACTCTTCTGCGATAGTGGTACGTGATGCGCCGGTTATTATCATCGGGATGCACCGTTCAGGCACGAGCCTGACCACGCGCTTGCTGCGCGATCTGGGCATTTCGATGGGCGGGATCCTGCTAGAGAACACCGAGGCGCTCAATTTTCAACACCTTAATCGCCGTATCTTTGCCGTGGCCGGCGGCGACTGGAACGCAGTCGAACCGGTCATA
>PWVO01000165.1 GCA_003561825.1 Candidatus Woesearchaeota archaeon
AATGACAAATGAGAATTCTTCGTTAATATATTCATCCATTATTTCTTTGCCCCTTTCATCAAGATGAAGGCCTTTTTCTGAAACATAAGCTGAAAGTGCCTCTTCATCCAATGCAGAGATTAACTCAATTGTCAGGCCCATCTTTTCAACTCTGTCATGCACTGTTATTCCTGGATACCCTTCTTGTAATAATCCGGCTGAAAAAGTGCCATAAAAACCAAATTCAATAAGATATTTAAAAATTGGATAAAACTGTGTGATTCTCATTAAAGAAAAGGTGTCTGATATTTTTTCTATAGCATCCCTTCTCAAATCTCTTCCAAAATAAAACTCAGGCATTCCTTTTATTGCATCTATCTTTATCTCTTCAGGGTTTGCAGGCACTGGGAATATCCAGACAATCTTTTCTCCGATAATTTCGTCCTCAATGTCAACCTTCAGTATCATGTGCTGTATTCCGTCTTTGTAGTTGATTGCGCACAGCTGGCTTTCTTCATTTAAAAGGCCCCAGTGATTGTTGTGGTAAACATACATTTTGCCGTCTGCATAAGCATTATGCGACAGCAATGATAGAAATAAGGTAAGAAACAATAATAATGAATAAAACCTCTTTTTTTGCATTTTTTCTTTTTATTCTTAATGCTATTTATATGTTTCTATGAATTGTGGATTTTCCTGAGCTTTTCTGAAAGAAGGCGGAGTTCCCGGCCATTTAGCTGAAACCCTATTAAAAAATATCCTCAACTCTGCTGATGCTGTGTATTTTCGCGTTGCTGTCAATTTTCTTTATTAAGCCTGCAAGAACAGAGCCAGGCCCTATTTCAGCATACTCTTCAATTGACTTTGATTTCATGTATTCAATGCTTTCAGCCCACCTGACTGGATTAATGATCTGATTTGATAGTGATTCTCTGATTTCCTCTGGCAATTTAATTTCTTTTGCTGAATAATTTGCAACTATTGGAACATCTGCTTTTTTGATAAAAAAATTATTTATTTTTTCACTGAAGATTTCAAATGCCGGCTGCATCATTCTGGAATGAAATGCACCTGCAACCTGAAGTCTAATATAACGCTTTGCCCCCATCTCTTTTGCAATTGCCTCACATGTATCTATTGCCTTGGCTTCTCCAGATATAACTGTCTGGTTAGGTGTGTTATAATTTGCAACTGAGACATACCCTAAATCTGCTACTTTTTTGCATAGCTTATCTATAGATGTTTTGTCCATGCCCAAGACTGCTGCCATTCCCCCTCTGGCTTTTTCAGAAGCATTCTGCATTAATGACCCGCGAAGTTTTACAAGCCTTATTCCTGTTTCAAGATCAAAAGCACCTGCTGCATAAAGGGCAGTATATTCCCCCAGACTATGGCCTGCAAAAAAATCAGGGACTTTCAAATAAGTCTTTGCAACTTCATAAATGGCTGCGCTCACAGCAAATATTGCTGGCTGGGCATAGTGTGTTTTTTTCAGGTCATCTTCATTTCCATTGAATATTACAGCAAGCAGGCCACCTCCGAATATTTTTTCTGCATCATCAAAGATTGCTTTAGCTTTTTTATCCAAATTATAAAAGTCCATTCCCATTCCCGGGTATTGTGACCCCTGGCCTGGAAAAATAACTGCTGTCCCTGATTTTTTCTGCTTAGAATTCCTGTAATTTGACAATTTAACACCCCATATTTTTGGATTTGCTGCTTGGATCCTTAATGCAGCTTATATGCTTCTATGAATTTGTGGGTTTTCCTGAGCTTTTCTGCGAGAAGTGTGAATTCCCGGCCATTTAGCTGCTGCTTCTGGTCACTCATAGCTTTCTCTGGGCTTGGATGCACTTCAACAAGAATGCCGTCTGCTCCTGCTGCTATGCCAGCTATTGCAAGGGGAGGCACTAGCTTTGAACTGCCTGCTGCATGCGATGGATCAATGAATACAGGCAGATTAACCCTGCTTTTTATAACTGGAACTGATGAGATGTCAAGTGTGAATCTTGTTGAGTCCTCAAATGTCCTTATGCCTCTCTGAACAAGGATTATCTTATGGTTTCCGCCGCTGGCTATGTATTCTGCTGCATTAAGCCATTCTTCTGTTGTTGTGCCGAGCCCGTTCTTGAAAAGCACTGGCTTTTTGGATTTGCCAACTGCTTTCAAAAGCTCGTAGTTCTGAACATTTCTTGCACCTATCTGGAAAGCATCTAGGTATTTTTCTGCTGTTTTTATCTGTTCCGCAGATGTTATCTCGCTTACTACCGGAAGGCCATATTTCAATCCTGCTTCTTTGAGAAACTTCAGGCCTTTTTCACCCAGGCCCTGAAAAGAATGAATTGATGTTCTTGGCTTGAATGCGCCGCCCCTGAGCATGTCTGCGCCTGCTTCTGAGATTATTTTTGCTGACTCCATTATCTGCTCTCTTGACTCTACTGCGCATGGGCCTGCAATTATGAAAAGGCCTGTGCCTAATTCTTTGCTGCCTATCTTAAAATTGGGCCTGCAATTTCTTAAATTTTTTAATTTATTCATTGTATCTCTCCAAGACAAAAAAAGAACTGCGCTGCTTTAGTTTTTTACAATGATTTTTTCATTCATGTAATAAAGCGCAACTATGAACAATGACTCAGCCCAGCCAAGTGGAACATTCTGGTTGGGGATTTTTGTGTTTGAAAAATAAAGCTCAGGGACTCCTCTTTGTGTCACTGTGCCAATCATTTTTTCCAGAAAGAACTCTGCTTTTTTAAGGTTTCCCATTCTTTGGTATATTATTGCAAGCCAGCTTAGGCCGAAGCACCATTCTGCCTCTTCGCTGTATCCGTCTGGGTTTTTGTTGTAATAATGATCGTTCTTGTATCTCACAACTCCTCTTTTTCTTAGAAGAAGGTATTCGACATTTTTCAGGATTTCGTCTCTCTGCCTTTTTGTGACTATATCATAAGGGAATATTAATGAAAGCAGGGCAAGATCAACAAATTTTCTGTTTGACTCTCTTGGCAGAAGGTCTTTTAATGCCTGGGTGCCGTTGTCAATCATGTGCTGCGGGACTTTTATTTCAGGGAGAGTGTTGATTTTTTTAAGGCCTGCAAGGCATGCTCCTACAGAGGATGCATGTACTTCCTCATCTTCTTCCCACATGCCGCTGTCCTCATCGCACCAGTATTCTATGCTGTCAAGGTACATCACAAGCTTGTTTATGATTCTTATGTGGTCTGCATTTTTGAGGACTTTTCTTTTGTGGTGCCTTACGAGCCTGCCTATGTTGAATAGTATTGCCCCTATGCTGTCATTCTGCTTGTTTCCCCAGTCTTCCCAGAATTCGTCAAATGTCTCAGGATGGAATCTTGCATGTATGTACTCGTGCTTGTGCTGGGGCTTTTTCTTTATGGCATGGTCTATTTTGTACTCGTGCTTGAGAAATATCTTGAGTATTGCTGTGTATGTTTTTTCTACTGTGTCCCAGTCTCCTATTACCTCAAATGCAAGGCATTCGTAGAAATTGTCTCTTAGCCAGGACTTGTCATAGCCTGTGTCAACTTCTTTGCTCGATGCTGCAAAAAGCCCTGACTTGTACTGGAGGTTTTTAAGAATGTCAAGGTGCTGCTTTATGAGGGTGCTGTATGTAAGTTTCGGCTTCTCGTACATAGGTAATGCTAGAATCAAGTCATATAAAAAGATTTCTAAGTTTTGCATAGGTTTAATAATAAGGGGGTTTGTTTATTATTTATGAGGGTCTGCAAAACCAGATATTGCTCTTATAAGATAGGGAATCTGCCAAAAGGATGCAGGCTTTGTGTCAAGGGAGCAAAGCTTGTTCTTTTTGTTACTGGTATTTGCAGCTCAGGATGCGGCTTCTGCCCTATTTCTGACCAGAAATACAATAAGGATGTTGTTTATGCAGATGAGTGGCCTGTTAAGAAGAAAGAAGATATCCTCAGAGAAGCTGAGATGATAAGCGCTCTTGGCGCCGGGATTACTGGCGGGGATCCTCTTGCAAGGATTGACAGGGCTGCGGGCTATATTAAGATGCTTAAGAAAAGGTTTGGGGGCAGTTTTCATATTCATCTTTATGCTCCGCTTGGCCTGGTCAATGATTCCAGGCTGAATAAGCTGTTTAAGGCAGGCCTTGATGAAATCAGGCTTCATCCAAGCCTTGAAAGTGAGAGGCTTTACAGCAGGATAAGGCTTGC
>PWVO01000110.1 GCA_003561825.1 Candidatus Woesearchaeota archaeon
CACATCTTTTACAAGGTCTACCCATTTCTCCTCAACAACAGCCTCGACAAGCTCCTCAATTCTCTCAACCTCGCTCTCTTGGTATACTCCATATTCAGGAGAATACTGCTCAGTGTAGGCCTGGTCAGGCTGCTGGTAAGGTTCAGAATAAGGCGTACTGTTTTCCTGGTCCCCTTCACTGCTGTTGTCAGGCGAACCAACCTCCATATTCAAGTCAGCCTGATTCATAGCATCAAATATCTGTGTTGTGTTGTACCCTTCTCTCTGAAGGCTTGCAATAATCTGGTTGCTTGAAAGCCCCTGCTCCCTCATTTTTATCACAGAATCAACTGGAGGAGAACTAGAATCTGCTTGAGAGGACGTGTCCATTCTTTTATTTGAGCCAGATACCGGCATTATACCACCTTATCTCTTTTTATTTTCTAAAAGGTTTTTAAAGCTTTCTATTATTAAAGCCTTGCCCTTTTTAATAAAAAAACTTAAATTATGCAACTAGCAAGATTTTATCAGTATTCATCTTCATTCTTTAAAATCTTGTTTAACTCTCTTTGTGTCACAAAGTTTGCAGGATTCCAAAGCTCAATATATTTTTTGATAACATCAACATCCTCTTTTTTGGCTTTGTTCTTTGAATCTTTTATCAAAAGCCTTATGCTGTCTTTAATCTCTTCCATATCTCTTTTAATATTCTTCATATCCTCATTAAGCCGCTTTATATCATTAGAATGCTTCTGGCTGTTATTCAGCATATTGTCTTCAATCACTTCTGCTTTTTTATGAAGATTGTCATGCCTCTCTTCAAGCATCCTCACCCTTCTGTTTATGCTGTTCACAGAAACCATAAGGCTCATTGCCTGCTCATCCATTTGCTCTTGTCTTTTGTCCATTAGTAAATCTTGTTCTAGTAAAACAACCTTTAATAATAAATGTTATGTTAGCCCTTAATAATGACAAAAAAACAAAACAAAAAGGCTTAAATATTATAAAATATATTTAATCCATATAAATATATAAAATATATTTTAAACATGAAAAAAACAATAAGCGCAACAATAGACAAAAAGCTTTTTGATTGGATAAATTCCCAGCTAAAAGATAATCTTAAATACAGGAACAAGTCTCACATAATCGAGGTGGCTTTGCAGATTCTGAAAAAAGAGGCAGAGGAAAAAGAAAAATAAAATGGCATTGTTTGAAAAGAAAAAAGTATGCTCTTATGAAGTAATCCGCGAAAGCGATGATATAATCCTCAAAATAATGTGTGAAAAATGCACTTCTCTTCCTTCTTTGGAAGATAATCCAATATGTATGTCAAATACAGTTGATAAGCTTATAGAGTCAGGAAATGTGACCAAAATAGTTTTCTCCCAGAAAAGGGATTATGAGTATAATTTTGAGCAGACACAGCTTCTTATTGAGATTGCCAGGCTTTACAAAAAGCTGTATAAGAAAAGAGACCTTTTTGACTACAACAGCCTCTATACAGGCCAATGCACCAACTGCGTCGGATTCAGGTATGCCCAAATCAATAATATAGTCTTTAACCTACTCAAGAGCGACCCTTTAGGCGCGTATGTTGAGATTAAAAGGCTTTTGAGAAAAGAGAGAATAAAAAACGAGAAACTTCTTAAAGAAGAGTGCATCCCGTGCCAGAAAAACTTTATTTCCATTCTTGAATACCTGCTTGACCAGCTTGAAAAAACAAAGATAGTGTCTATTGCAAAATCTGAAACAGCTGGATTCAGGCTTGGCGACAGAAGCATATACAGGAAAATATTCAACCCTTCTATAAAGCCGGATTTTATGTTTACAAAACTGATGGCAGCATACCCTGCAAATGCTGAAGAGATCCAGACCTATAAGCTCCATGGAACAGAGATAACAATTTTCAAGCTTTCAGAAACAGTCCAGAATCTCTACCACATACTGCCTCCGGAATTCAGGCTCAGTGAGGAAAAGTATGACCTTTTGGACAAAGCAAAAAAAATACTTTCAGATTATGAGCCAAAAAAGAAAGAGTTTGTTGACCCAGAAAGAATGAGGCAGGTATTCTATAACATTGGCCACGATCTTCTGGAAGACCTGTCCAATCATGCAGGAATAAGGCTGAGCAGCAAAGAAGCAGACGAGCTTACAAGCATACTCGTAAGGTACACTGTAGGTTTTGGGCTGATTGAGATTCTTCTTGCTGATGAAAAAGTGCAGGACATAACAATAAACAGCCCAATGGGCCAGACACAAGTCTTTATAGTCCATCAGGAATTCGGAGACTGCGTAACAAACATAATCCCCACAAGGACAGACTCAGAATCATGGGCATCAAAGCTCAGGATGTTATCAGGCAGGCCACTTGATGAGGCAAACCCTGTTCTTGACACAGAGCTTCTCATTCCAGGAGCAAGAGCCAGGGTTGCAGTAATAACAGCCCCGCTCAACCCCTCGGGAATTGCATATGCATTCAGGCGCCACAGGGACAAGCCATGGACACTGCCCCTTTTTATAAAAGCAAGAATGATATCGCCTTTGGCAGCCGGCCTTATAAGCTTCATAATAGACGGCTCAAGGACAATTCTTGTTGCTGGAACAAGATCAGCAGGCAAGTCAAGCCTTCTTGGCGCAATGATGACAGAAATAATGCGAAAATACAGAGTAATAACAATTGAAGACACCCTGGAGCTCCCGGTTAGTGCATTAAAAAAGCTTAATTATAACATCCAGTCCATGAAAGTAGCGTCTGCAATGACAAAAGGCACAACAGAGGTGCCTGCAGATGAAGGGATAAGAACAACGCTCAGGCTTGGCGACTCATGCCTTATTGTCGGAGAAGTAAGAAGCGTCGAGGCAGCAGCACTTTACGAGGCAATGCGTGTAGGAGCATTGGCAAATGTAGTTGCAGGCACAATACACGGCGATTCTCCTTATGGGGTATATGACAGGGTTGTAAATGACCTTAAGGTAGAAAAAACATCATTCAAGGCAACAGACCTTATTGTTGTTGCAAACCCCATAAAAAGCCCTGACGGCCTTCATAAATGGAGAAGAGTGACACAGATTACAGAAGTCAGAAAGCACTGGGAAAATGATCCAATGCTTGAGGGCGGTTTTTCAGACCTTATGAAATACGACCCAAAGACAGACCAGCTTGAGCCAAGCAAGGAAGTGACAAACGGCGATTCAGACGTGCTGAAGTCAATTGCTGGAAATGTAAAAGAATGGTCTTCAAATTGGGATGCTTTGTGGGACAACATACTGCTCAGATCAAAAATAAAGAAAACTATAGTTGATTACTCAGCCAGGCTTAACAGGCCTGATATACTAGAGGCAGATTTCATTGTAAAGGCAAATGACAAATTCCACAATGCTTCAGATCATGTTTTAGAAGAAGTTGGCTCTCTTGAAAGCAAAAGAATCTTTGCAATCTGGGAACAATGGCTAAAGCAGAGCCTAAAGAAAAAGCAGCCAGGCTAATTAAGGTGCTTATTTAATGGAAAAAGATGAAGACATGCAGGAAATTCTTCTGAAGTACAGGCAGAAGCTTAATGAAGAGCTGAATATTCCAGAGGACGACATAAGAAGAAAAATTGTATCAAGAGAATACACTGACTTCAAAAAAGACATCATGCCCGCAAAGCTTACACTCTATGAGAAACTCTGTGAGATTAGCGAGAAAATTCTCAGGCTAAAGCCAGACCAGAAAAGATCAGAGGAACTTCAAGAACACATTGACATATGCCACCTTAATATCACACCAACAGGCTCTGAAAGCTTTTCAATATTAATCCCAGTAGTTATCGTTGTTTTTGGAATGCTTTCAAGCTTCCTTATTTTCCAGGACATGTTTTTCGTTCTTTTCTTTCTGGTTGTTGGAGCAGCCCTCATGTTCTTTTTCAGGAAGCTTCCAGAGCTAATTGCAAACAGCTGGCGCCTTAAAGCAAGCAACCAGATGGTGCAGTGTATATTCTATGTAGCCACGTACATGAGGCACACATCTAATCTTGAAAGCGCAATAGCATTTGCTTCAGAGCATATATCCCCCCCATTATCCCTAGACCTTAAAAAAATACTGTGGGATGTTGAGACAGAAAAATACGAGTCAGTAAAAGAGTCCCTGGACAATTATCTTGAGACCTGGAGAAAATGGAACATAGAGTTTATTGAGGAATTCCACCTAAA
>PWVO01000090.1 GCA_003561825.1 Candidatus Woesearchaeota archaeon
AGACACTTTTGGAACAGAGATGGAGCTTAGGAAAAAACTCCCTGTAAAGTATTGGATAAGCATAAACACAATGCTTGTGACTTTTGGCCAGAACTTATGCACTCCTGTTTCTCCAAGGTGCAGCATATGCCCTATTATAAAGTATTGCAGGCAGATTAATGTTTCTAAGAGCAGGTAAGATGGAAATTGCTGACAAAGTCCGGGCATTGAGGAATTCTGAAGTCAGGGAAACTGTTGAAAAAAGGCTCAGTGAATTTGAGAAAAAGAATTCTATGGCCAGCAAAGAGTGGTTTTCAGAATTGTGCTTCTGCATCCTTACAGCAAACTCAAAAGCAGAGACAGCAATAAAAATACAGGAAGAGATTGGGGCAGAAGGCTTTTGCTCTTACACCTGCGATTCAATACGAGATGTTATTTTCAGCAATAAGCACCGTTTTCACAACAACAAGTCAAGATTTATATTCTGCGCAAGGGAGTATGCAGACATAAAGCCCAAGATAAAGTCACTTGTCAAAGAAAGCGGGATTCAGGGAGCAAGGGAATGGCTTGTAAAAAACATAAAAGGCCTTGGCTACAAAGAGGCCAGCCATTTTCTGAGGAACATTGGCTACACAGATGTTTCAATACTTGACAGGCACATTTTAAACCTCATGAAAGAGGCCAGCCTTATTGATTCTGTTCCCAAGTCCCTTAACAGGAAGATTTACCTTGAGATAGAGCAGAAGTTTCTAGGCCTGGCCAATGGCCTTAAGATGTCGGCCTCAGAGCTAGACCTCTACATGTGGTATCTCAAAACAGGGAAAGTGTTGAAATGAGTTTTAATGATTCCATATCCTCGAATGAGCGAAAATACCTCTAAGATACAGGAAAAATGACTTAATAATTAGCATGAAAAAAGAGCATAACAAGAACTCCAATTTTGGTCTCAATTTTCACAATCACCTGATTAGCAGGTGGCAAAAGCTATCTATATCCAATTGCCATAATCTCTTCTCCAAAATTTCTGTTTAGAGTAGAATTCATATTAAAGTTTCCTGGCAGATTAACTAAAAAGCCCCATAATTTTTTATTTTTGAAAAACTTTCGTTGAATACTCTTAGGTAATAATCTCACTAGTTGAGTATATACTGAAACACCATACATCTCCACTTTTGAAAAACCTGTTAATTCCATAACATTCTTTAACTCACCACAACTAAACAAATCAGTAGGCCCAAAATCCCATGTTCCTGTAAATTCTTTTATTGCTTGTTCCAACCTGATGCTGCCAAACTTATTTGGAACAATTACAATTGCCTTTCCACCATTTTTTGTAACCCTATACATCTCTGAAAAGCTATTCTGTCTATCTTCACCTAAAAAATGCTCATTTAATCCAATAGAACAAGTATAATCATAATTCTCATCACCAATAGGCAGATCCAGAGCATCCCCAATTATATACTTACATTTTATACCATATCTTTCTGATCTTTTTATAGCTAAATTGCGGGCACTCTCAAGTAAATCAACCAGTGAGAGTTTTAAATTCTTTTCTTTTGCAACTGGAATTGATCTTGTTCCGGGGCCTGCACCAATTTCAAGCAGGGTTTGATTGGGTTTAGCATCATTTAATGCATATAATAATAACTGTGAGATTCCATCGGAGGCAAAATCAATATCGTGATATGCATAATACTCATCCTTTGTCCATAATTTATTCCAGTGGCTTAATTGGTATTTGTCTGCCATTTTAATCACTCAACATATCGCCTCCAAATCTACCCTAGAATCCTCAAAAAAACCTTTAATTAATTCCAAGTTCGGATCATTTTCCCAGAGGATACCATGATAATCCATATCTCTAAATATAAATGATTTTACCATTAAAAATTAAAATACTACTGTTATTTATAAATCTTTAGTATTTCAGTAGTAGTAACAATCACCCATATCCCTCTCTTCTTATGATGTAAAAATGCAAAATGTGGCAAGAGATTATCCTATAAATTACATTCTAATGCCGCTTAGAAAAATAGAAATTGCACGGCCATTAGATTTAGAAACCTATTTAAGGTAAAAGTGAATTTTAATCTATAATTATTAAGAGGTGAATTATGCAAAGCCAGCTGCTCATTATTGTTCTTATTTCTGTACTGGGGCCAATCATCGGCTCTTTTATTGGAGTTATTAGGAGGCCTTCAGAGAAATTTATGTTCAACCTGCTTGCTTTTGCAGGAGGTGTTATGCTGGCCATATCTTTCCTTGAACTCATCCCTGAGAGCATTGGGCTTTCATCTGTTTGGATTGCTGCAGGAGGTGTGCTTTTTGGATCTCTGATTATGTTTTGCGTTGACAGATTAATCCCTCATATACACCCTGAGATGTGCAGGCAGGAGCAGGGTAAAAGCCTTAAGAAAACAGCACTCTATCTTATTATAGGAATATTTATACATAATTTTCCCGAGGGAATGGCTATTGCAATCGGCTCTGTATCTGATATTAGGCTCAGCTTCATAATAGCACTTGCAATTGCAATACACAACATCCCAGAGGGAATATGCACTTCAGCGCCTTATTTTCACGCAACTGGAAAAAGGCTTAAATCTTTTCTTGTTTCCTCATCAACAGCAATACCTGTGATTCTTGGCTTCCTTATTGCCAGGCTTCTTTACCAGTACATATCAAGCAGCATGATTGGATTTATTGCAGGCGCAACAGCAGGCCTTATGATATACATTACAAGTGATGAGATAATACCTTCATCATGCTGCAAAACAACAGACCACAGGACAATCTTCTCATTAGTCTTCGGCATATTGTTTGTTATATTGCTTGGACTTATATGATCTTTTGGTGCAGGAGAAAGAATTTGATTTTATGAATCTGAATTATTTGCATTAGCCTCAAGCAACTGCCTTAATTCATACAAAGAATTAATTACCATGGAGGGCTTTGCATTCCTATGCTCGTTCTCGCCTCTTAACAGGAGAACATCAAAAACTTCTGCATTCTTTGCTGTTTCAATATCCTCATCCACATTTCCAACATATACTGCCTCGCTTTTGCTAATCCCTAAAAGCTTCAGGCATTCATAAAGGCCATGTGGGTTAGGCTTTGGCTTAAAGCCATTTGAGCTGTGAGCAACTACAACTGCGTCAAAATTATCATGGCCCAGCATCCCGATTTCAAGAGAGGCGATGTGCATCGGAGCTCCGGTGACTATACCTATCTTGTAGCCGCTTTTTCTTAATTCTTTTATAAAATCAATGTCATCATATAATCTTGTGAACTGCTTTCTCAGTTCTGTTGTGTCATATTTCTGGAACTCTTTCCAGAAAAGTTCAGGCTCTAATCCAAAAAGTGTTTTTATAATTTCATCCCTTGCTGCCTCAAACCAAAATCTGTCAATATTATGATTAGAAAAAGCAGAAGGCAAAGCACCTAAATTATTTAACACCTGAAAAACCACTTTATACCTATACTCGGGGCTTGTATGAACAAGTGTTCCGTCAAGGTCAAAAACAACTGCTTTGTATGCCATGGTTTCAGGATTAATTAAAAGTTATAAAAAACTATCGGCCAGCAGATGCTCTTAGATTTTTCAGATACAAATCTCTGAATAAAGATAGTTTTAAATATGATTTATGCAAAATGTATTATAAATCAAGAGATTAAGGCCTTTATTCTTGCACAAAGGCAAAGAGGTGAAAAATGCCAAAAGCAGCAAATAAGCCTAAAAAGGCAACTAAGAAACAAGAAAAGACAGCAAGAAAGAATTCTGATGATAATTCATTAAAGGTATTAACTCACATATTAGCGCTTTTGAGTGGCTTTATTGCTCCATTGATTATTCTGCTTGCAGTGAAAGAAGAAGATGTAAAAGAGCATGCAAAGAAAGCACTTAACTGGCAGATTAGCTTACTGATATATGTTGTTGCAAGTTTTATCCTAATTTATGTTTTTATAGGATTTATAACTCTTTTTGTGGTAATGTTATTGGATTTGATTTTCTGCATAATGGCAGCAGTTAAGGCAAGCAGGGATGAGACGGAGTGGACAGTGAGCAGTAAGCAGTTGCCAGTAAGCAGTAGTCAGTAATCAGTAGGCAGTAATCGGTGATCGGTAATCAGTAATCGTTATCCGTAGTCGTCGCCGTAGTCGTCAACCGAAATGAACA
>PWVO01000079.1 GCA_003561825.1 Candidatus Woesearchaeota archaeon
TATCAAAATAGAAAACTCTGTCTATATCATAAGGTTCAGAATGAAATCCATTTCCTACTCTTTTTTCTTTAAATCTTGGGATTTGTGCAGAGATGTAATCTCCTGCTTTTACAACGGAGAGTCCATCAAAATTAAGAGTTGTAACTGGCACATCTTGGTTGTCTGGAGAAACTTTCAGTACAAGTCTTGAAGTAAAACCTCCATTATAAACAGGAGATCTGCCTCCAAGAATCATTTCTGAATGAGGAGTGAAAGAGGTAGCATAAGATTCTGCAAGAACTTCATCAACAGTGAATTTTTCTGTTGCTACAAGTTCACATAATTGTTTTGAGCGAGATTCTAAGTCTGCGATTTCTTGCTGTCTTTTTTTTTCACCATCTTGTATTATTTTTCCTATATCAAATTCTTGCATATTCATGCTATAAAGAATAAAGATAAGATATAAAAATCTATCGGAAGATTGGAAGGTTTTGGTTTAAGTGCCCTCTCCTCAATTTTCCTAGTAATGCCGTCTCGCAATTACGCCTAAAATGCATTAAGCGAAATATTTATATCCTTGGAAATCAATAAACCTGTAAGGAGGTGCTTTTATGTATGACAAGTGTGAATCCTGCGGCAGGATGATCTTCAGCTCAGATGACTGCAGGCTTCTTCCTGGAAGAGACGGCATAATAAGGACACTTTGCACACCATGCAGCTCAAGAGAAGCCAAAGATGCCTGATTCCGTGGAAACCCTGAAGAATAGTTTTGGGTGACAAAAAACCAGCAGTAAAATTCTTCTATAACATCAACCAATCTAAAACTCTTTTTTTGATAATCAACAAATAAGGCCAATAATAACCTCTTTGTTTATTATCAACACCTCTAGAAATACCCAGAAAGCTTCTTCTGCTGGCCAATCTCCCTCAAAAGAACGCTGCTCTTCAGCATGCTGCTTATATCATGCCCGAACTTTCTCTTTGCAAGCATCTCAGCATACCTCAGCATAAGCTCCTTTGAGGCAAACTCAATAGGCTTTGAGGCCATAGCCTTCCTAACAGCTTCCCTCACAACCCACACCCCAAGAGGAACAGCATATTCCCCTGTAATAAACCTTAGTGCAAGCACAGAAGCCTGCCTTTTCATGCTGTCAAGCTTCTCAGCAATCCCAATCCTTGCAGCATAATACCCCCCTGCGCAGTTCTCAGCATAGGACTTTCTGCCACCATAAGGCTCATAATCAGTCATATAGCTGATCTCAGAACTTGGATTCCAGCTAGCCTTCGGCATATAAGCCTCAAAAAGCTCATAGCTCCATGCCTCAGGAAAAGCCATAATAAGAAAATAATTCCCTAAATAAGATCCGAAAAAAGCAAGATAATCAGACTGCTTATAACCTTTAATCCTATTAATAGCATCTTTAGCAATCATGTCATCTGTAGCAGTAATGCTCCACCTAGTAGGAACAAGCCTCCTGTCCTTTTTCATCCCAATAGTCCCCACACTCAAAATCCTTGTAATAAAATTCTCGTCAAACTCCTTCTTAGACAAATAAAGCACAGCATCCCTTGCTTTCATGTCAGTATCTCCCTCAACCTTTTCAACAGGCCTTGGAATCTTAGGGTTAGAAGTAATCCTTGCGTTTTTAAGCCCGGCATTAGGCCCCATAGGAGCAGTATAAGAATCAAGATTCATCCTGAAACTAGGAATTTTATCAAGCCTAATCTCAACATCAACAGGCTTAGCAGACATACCCACTTCTTTGCTGATTTCAAGCATCTTGCTCTGTTTCTTAATATCAATATTAAACCTGGAGTTAATAAGAGCAGACCTCAGCTCAACAAGATTGGGTATCTGGAAATTCTCCTTGGCCCACTGCTTTGGCGCATCATAAACCTCAGCATCCTTGACCTCAGCACCTGGGCTTAAAATACCCACATTAACATTAGGATAGCCATAATGCCCCACAAAAGGCGTAGGGCTGGTCCCGGTAAAATCAGCCTTGCTCAAAGCCTTTTTAACCTTGAACATAGCCTCGGATTTAGCATAAATAGCGCAGAAAGTCCTTCCGCAAAACCCCCTTCCTTTGCACTTGACACATTGAATCTGCATAATTTTCCAAAGCCTTTGATTTAATTTAAAACTTTCTAAATGGGCCTTAAATTTTAAAAACCTTTATAAAATCCCCGGGTTTATAGGCAGATTACAGCCCTGTGGTGTAGTGGCCAATCATTCAGGCCTTTGGAGCCTGAGACCGCGGTTCGAATCCGCGCAGGGCTATTCCCCTTTTGGGCTTTAAACTTTAGATATTTCAGGAGGGAGAATAAAAGTGGAAATAAGCATAGATGAAATAATGCGGGGATCTGCCTGTAGGAAAGAACAGCTGAATGAGAACGGATTTGTTTATTTCGGCAGCTGCGGTTCAGGGAATGGCTCAACTTCTGTTTACAAAAATGAGAAATTAAGGCTTTTGTGCTTTTTCCAGGAAAATGGCCAGGCCCTTTCATTAACAAGTCATCTAAGATACGGTTCTGGAAATGGCATTCACAGAAATTCCAGAGATTAAGCAAAAAATCTGGGATTTTATTTATCAATAAAAAAAGAACTAGTGTTTTTTCATCTATTTAGTGCAATGTTCGCCGAAGCCGAAAGAGTCAGGAAATAGCCCGTTCAACCGCAATATTTATAAACTACTTCTTAGTTACTATAATATATGATGCAAGATATTTATCAGCCATACTTGAAAGCTGTAAAACAAATATTGGATGGATCTCCTGTAAAGGAACTTGATGATATCAGAAAGCAATGTAATGAATCATTTCTAAAAGCAATATCACCGGGAGTTCCAGAACAGGCTATTGGTTATACTCCTGAAGAAATAATTGTTAGTTTTGTTGCAGATGCTGAAAATAACATATTGATGGGGACTGATCCTGTTGAAGCTTACATTGGCTTTCAAGGTTTGGAGCCTGTTAATTTTAGACAAAGAGGAAGAGCAGTTCTTGAACATACAGTTCAAAAATACTTAAAGTAAGGCTTATTTCTCTATTGAGTTTAACATAACCTAAGCCAACTTTTAAGGATTTTGGCCGCTGAATGACAAGGGATTATAATATGCATTAGCACCTTCAATGCTTAGCAAGCCCGGCCAGCTGGAAAATTCTGAGATAAATATTAATATTACAAAATTATTAAAAAATGTATGTTCGCAAAATATGTTCGTTTTGAAACAATTTCCCGGGCAACATTCAATTATTGGGAGCCAAGCCTTCTGATTGAAAAAGGCAGAAAAAAATTCATAGTTTATATTACAAAATATCCTTTTCATCCAGAGCCAAATCTTGTTGTAATAGAAGCCTGGCATAACAGAGAGGAATTATATTTTAGAGCATTTCTTGGAAAGCATGGCGGAGAATGTGAAACTGAAAAAGAGACCCAAAATTTTTATAAACAACTGAAAAAAACTATCTCTCCGGAATTTAGAGTTAAAGGCACAGATTTAGAAAAAAGAATTCTTAATTTGCTTGATGAAGTAGATAAAGGCCAATTTTCCAATTGAGCGTAACATCAGAGGTTTTCTTTTAATTTTTTTTCTTGTTTATCAATATGAAAGATACAATCTTTATTTGCTGTTCTCGATTATAAAAAAGCGAAATCTTTATTAATTAATTCTTCTTAGATAGTCATAATATGGCAGAGAATAAAACTGTCCAACAGGAAATGGAAGCACTTGGGATTGAGCCAAAACACTTTGATACGCTTTATGATGAACTCAAAAAATCTCAAAGATTACCAAGTGGTGATATAGTTCCGTGGAATCAATATACTGCTATTGTTGGTTATTTAAGGGATAAGCAAGTTTTGGGAGAAGACAGTAAAATTCAACCAGATGGAATGAAAGTTTTTGACAAAAGAAGAAATATAGAAACCATATTGGTTCTTGATGATGTTGATGATAATCCAGATTCTATAGGGGTTAAATCATCAGGAGGGATATTGCCCTGTAAATATGAAAGAGATCCTTCTAGGCGTGGTGGTGGAGTCCTCCCTTGCCGTTATGATTGATTAAAAATGACTTCTTTAAATGGCCACGAGTTAAGAACTATTTATAAAACTGTTCGTAGGGCAGAGCAAGTTATGAAAGAAGGTGTTAAAGAATTAAGTGA
>PWVO01000130.1 GCA_003561825.1 Candidatus Woesearchaeota archaeon
CCCTTAAGCTCCCTTATATTGCTGCTTTCGGCCATGCCCAATAAAAAACACACCAGGCTTATAATATTTTGTTTTTTCGTTATCAGCAGTTTCTGAGATAGTGAAAGTATTAAATGATTTCAAAATAAGACTCCCAGAAATTTCTTATGAAAATCCTGATAATATTATTATCAGAAGCTGTTTTTTTTAGCAGTCCTTCTGCCAGATAAGACTTAACATTATTCTCTGCCTCATTTATCCTTTTTTCATTGAGCATTCTCAAGCAGCCTGTAATATTCTTCAATCCCAATCAGTATTATATTATTTTTAATAGTTTCGCTTACAACAGTAAACTCCTTGCTTTTTGCCATATTTATAAAATCTTTGTAAGAAACACAAGTCAGGTGAATCTTTTCAGGCAAAAGTGAGATTGCTGAGCGAATCTCTTTTTCATCTCCCCCAATTGCCAATATGTCAATATCAGAATTCTTGCTTGCTTTTCCCTTTGCATGAGATCCAAACAATAATGCAATAAAAGAAAATTGAAGCTCAGAAAGCCTTTTGAAAACAACAAGAAAATCCTTTTTCTTCAGTAATTCGCTTCTTCTCTCATACTCAGCTTCAAAAACAATCCTATCAAACTTATCTGTAAATCTGCATACCTTAGTAGCCCCTATTTTCACTGACTTTAAAAGCCCGGCCTTTTCCAGCATTGAAATCTTCTCATAAGCAATCCTGTAATTAATTTCTGTAATCTGAGAAATCTTTCTTATAGTTAGATTCTCTTCTCTCTTTTCTATCAGAAGCTTAAGGATTGTTATTTCAGGCCTCATTTTAACAGATTATTACTTATTGTAATAATATTATTACTTTTAGTATATAATCCTTTTGGTTTTCCAGCTCCGCTTTCAGGATTAAGAGAAACTTGGAATCTTTCAATGACTATCTTTCTTAACATCCAAGCCGATAACCAGTTGAATTGTTATTTTAAAATAGCTAAAACTTTATAAAGTATTAAACTTAAAACTTATTGAAAATGCAATTCCATCAAATACCACTAACAATAGAAATGAAATTGCAATTATCAGGGCAGAGTGAAATAATACCAGAGCTTCATAAAATTTTTTATGATAACCCGAGAAAATCCCTGCCTCGCTTAGTGAGTGGAAAGGATGAAAACGGCAATGTTGTTGATGTTCCTCGTAACCTGGTTTCATGTGCGTATGTTATTGAGCGAAGAATTAATGCACCACAGGATGTAATAGAGAATTAGCAGAAGAAAAAATACTTAACTTGTGATGGTTTTGTTTCTGGAACAAACGGAGATCGTCTAATTGTTTTGGATGCTCAGGCATTGCATGAGATCAATCTTGAAAGTAAATTATACAAAGGATCATTAATCCTTTCTGAAAGTGCATGGGAAGAATTGAAAGAACAAAAAGATAAGGTAGTTTATTTGACTTCCCAGGAAGTTGAGGAAGCACGGAGTCGAGGATATATTAAGAATAAGGGAGTATGGACTCCTATGACCGCGGCTGTTGGCAAAATATGGGATGCTCTCAGCAGAGGACGAGACCTCACTTCTTACATCCAGCTTGTGAGCGACTTTTCTTATCGCTCCCGCAGTTTGTTAGAAGTTTATTTAAATGATACAAAATATGGCAAGCCGACAATGAGACCTTTTATCATTGATAATGTGGAATATATGCATTCCAATGTTTGTGGAGGGGATCTCAGTTCCAGACATATAATGATTGGTGTAGCACCTGAACCAGAAACAGCTCTTAAAAAAACAATAAGAACACGGGAAGAGATCTGGGATAAATCCCGCAGTTAGGCCAATAATCCAAATCACTTCTTAGAAAACATCCAGTTGCCTATGGCCAGATAATCAAGCCCGCTGTTCTTGAGAGTGTCCAGGGCAACATCAGGAGTTCCAATAAGAGGAAACCCGTGCAGGTTAAAAGAAGTGTTAAGCACAGCACCAACCCCAGTTTTGGCCTCAAAAGTCTCAATCAGCTTCTTGTATCCCGGATTCCACTCATTTACTATCTGAGGCCTTGCAGTCTTGTCAAACGGATGAATACCAGCAGAAACCTCCTCATGCTTCTCAGTAGTGTCAAAAGCCTCAATCATATAAGGCGAGAACTTGGCATCCTTAAGATAATCCCCCATCCTCCTCTCAAGAATAGAAAGAGCAAAAGGCATCCAGAAATCCCTCTGCTTGATGGCAAAATTAAGCTTTCCAATAACCTTCATGTCCCTCGGGTCAGCAACAATGCTCCTGTTTCCCAGAGCCCTCGGCCCCCATTCAACCCTGCCTGCAAACCTCGCAACAATCTTTCCTTTTGCAGCAAGCTCCCCAGATTCCTCGTCAATATTTTCAATGTATTCAGCATTCCTTCCCCATCCGGCTTTCTTGATCTCATCCTTTATCTCATCATCAGAGAACTCCATGCCGTAATAAATATCCTTAATCTCCTCTCTTTTGGGCTTAACCCCATTCGCCTCACAAAACCTGTTGTAAGAATAAAGCGCAGCACCCACAGGAGTTCCGCCGTCGTCAGCAGCAGGGTAGAAAAAAGCAGAATCAACCTCAGGCATTTCCCTTATGACCTTGTTTGCCTTGACATTAAGCGCAGATCCCCCTGCAAAAGCAACATCATGAATCCCTGTATGCTTGACAGCATTCCTCACCCATTTTTTCATAAGAAACTCAAAATGGCTCTGGCATGCAGCAGCAATATTATCAAACCTCTGGCCGGCAAGCGTCCTCATAAGCTTAGGCTGTATGTAAGCGCCGCACGCGCCAATCGTATTCTGGAACTCAAGCGGCTTTTTTGGATTAATCCTCACAATCTTCCTTACTTCATTTATGCAGTACTTTGACCTGCCATAGGGAGCAAGCCCCATGAGCTTGTACTCATGCTCCCACGGCTTCATGCCGAGAAACCTTGTAATCTCGCTGTACATAACATTGCTCGGGCTGTCATAATAAGTGGAAGACGCAATCCTCCTGATCCTGCTTCCCTCCCCAATGCTCACAGTTGTAGAAAGCCCGTCACCCGCGCCGTCAGAAGTAAACACAAGAGCCCTTTTCTTTTTAATAGAGTAAAAAGCGCATGCAGCATGCGCATCCTGGTGCTCCACAAACGAAACCTCTTTGCCCTCAATCCCCATCTCAGAAAAAATCCTGTAAAGCTCCTGCATAGGCCTGTACTTGTGCAGAAACCTCACATACAGCCTTGAAAAACTGTGGCTGTGCACAAAAGGCGAGATCCTGAAAAAAGCCTTAACCTTAAAAGGCATCTCCTTAAGCGGAGCATAAGTCCTGTTAAGGCTTACAACAGAAATAACACTTGTTTCATGAGGGTCAACACCTGCAATCCTGAAAACCTCTTTAATGGAAAGCCTCGGCACTCCGCTGAAATTCTTTTCATTGCATAATCTTTCTTCCTGCACAGCAGCCAATACCCTGCCGTCTTTAACAAGAGCAGCCCCTGCATTGTGTCCGTCATTGATTCCAAGCACTATCATTTTTTCCCCTCAGAAATTCCTCGAGCTTTCTATTTTTTTCCATGTGACTATCCTTTTCTTCCTGACAAAATCATACCATCCAAGCACAAGAATATAATTAGTGGCCATGAAATACTTTGCAAAAACAAAAAGCCTGTTCTTCTCAACAAGCCCAATAGGAATAAAAGAAACAGCTGCCAAAGCATAAAAAACCACCTGCGCCCCCAGAAAATAGCACACAGCAGCATCATTCACCCTGTAGCAAAGATAAGCAGAGCATGCAAAAATAACCATAAGCAGGAAAGGAGTGCAAACCTGAAAAGCCTTGTGCGAAGGCAGTATCACAAAACCATACCACCCATACTTTGGGTTAAAAAGCAAAGCCCTGTGCTTTGAAAGCTCCTGCAAAGTGCCTATAGTAATCCTCCTCTTCTGCACCTTGAGGTCATTAACATTCTCAGGAGCAGGCTCAAAAGCAACAGCCTCAGGCTCATAGATAATCCTGTAGCCAGCTTTCCTTATCCTTATAGCAGTGTCAAAGTCCTCGCTAAGGCTCTTCTCATCAATCATGCCAATAATGCCCTTCCTGAAAGCAGTTATCTCCCCGCTCATATGTATCGCAGAGTCAATATCACTCTCATGCTTTCTCA
>PWVO01000041.1 GCA_003561825.1 Candidatus Woesearchaeota archaeon
GAAAAAACAATCGTAATCGGAGGAGGAAATGTAGCAATAGATGCAGCAAGAACAGCCCGCAGGCTTGGCTCCCAGGTAACAGTCTTTTACAGAAGAACAAAAAACGAGATGCCTGCCCGCCCATATGAAATAAAGCACGCAGAGCAAGAAGGAATAAAATTCGAGTTTCTTGCATCGCCGTTAAAGCTCATAGGAGAAGCCACAGTCCGGGCAGCAGAATTCATAAAAATGAGGTTATCATCCCCTGATGCATCAGGAAGAGCATCCCCTGTTGAGATACCCGGATCAGAATTCACAGCAGAATGCTCTCAGGTAATAATAGCAATAGGCCAGGGCCCAAACCCTCTGATAGGAAAAAAATCACGCTTATCTCTTGGAAAAAAAGGAATTGAAGTTGATGACAGATTAGCAACATCCTCAGAAGGAGTATTTGCAGGCGGCGACATCATCAGCGGCTCAGCAACAGTAATAAAGGCCATCTCAGACGGAAAAAAAGCAGCGTCAGAAATAGAAAATTTTATTGCATCAAAGAACTAGCTTCATCATATTCAGCTCATTAATCATATTCATATAGCCCTCAGCATTTCTCTTGGCCTTTATCTTAGCAATCCTCTCAGAAGCAGAATGAAGAAACTTTGCAGTCTTTTTCTTGCTTTCTTCCTCGTCCTCAAAAACAACCCTCACTGGCTCGCTTGACATATCCTCATCAAAAGTCAGGTTAATGTTCTTCTCCATCTTCTTGATGTCATTAAAGATCTTCTCAGCAACAAGCTCAGGATAGTCAATTACAGTATGCCTCGAAATCCTTTTTTCAGCTCCGTCATCAAAGCTTATATCCAAGATTACAGAATAATCTCTTGCAGAAAAAGACTTAATTCTCATCTCTTTAATTTTAACATTAATTATCTTCATTGCACACCACCGCTCTTTAGGATGCCCTAAGCAATTTAGCCTTAATTTCCCCAGCTTAATAAGCTCTTATGAATTCTCCCTTATGAAATTATCAAAAGACCTGTCATAGCTCCTCTCTGCACTGTCACTAAAGCAGCACGCAGGAAGCTCTCTTCTGCTGAGATGATAGCTTAAGCACTCACAGCAAACCCCCTTTCTGCTGCATCCTTCATAAGAGCAGTTGCATCTCTCCATATTTTTTTCAGCATTCTCACATCTCATATTAACCCCTTAAATATCTTGCAAACAAAAAGCTAAATCTGCACCTCAGCTCAAAAACACTATATACTCATGGTACATATATAAGCCTATTTATTTTTCTTAATGTAAACAGTCCTTGTTGGGAAAGGTATTGAAATCTTGGCCTTCTTAAATGCCTTGTAGATCATGCACCTTGCTTTTTCAGTTGTCAAGTATCTCTCAGAAATACTTTCAACCCAGAACCTAGCGTCAAAATCAAGAGAAAAGTCACTCATCTTAGTAAAAACAACACTTGGCTCAGGCTCCTTAAGCACATTGTCAATCTTCTTTATTGTATCAATAGCAACCTTTTTCACTTTCTCAACATCCGACCCATAGGCAACACCAAAGCTCAGCACACATCTTGACCTTAGGTTTGGCAGGACATAATTCTGGATCCTTGCATCAGCCATCTTGCCGTTTGGGATTATAATAATATCATTGTCCCATGTCTTGATCTTAGTGCTCCTCAGGCTTATGTCATACACAATGCCATTCTCTCCGGAGTCAACTTTTATCCTGTCACCTATCCTGTAAGTCTTGTCCAGGATGATTGAAATTCCTCCGAAAATATTGCCGAGAGTGTCCTTTAGCGCAAAACCAAGAACAATTCCTGCAATCCCCAGCCCTGCAAAAATCCCAGTAACATCCTTCTCCCATACATTAAGAACTATTACAATTCCAGCAATAAAAAAAATCACTTTAATTGAATTATGGATAAGCGGAGAAAGTGTATCCATCTTTGACTGCTTTTTGGCAGCCAATCTTCTTGACCATATATCAACAAGGGTTGTAATCAGGACAATGAAAAAGTAGATAGCAAGAACAGCTATAGCAGAATCAATGCTTTTTTCAATAACCCTGTTATTAACCTCAAAATGCTCAAAAACAAACCTTAATGCAACAGCATAAATCAAGTATTCTGTCGGAGGCCCGACCTTCTCAACAATCATGTCGTCAATCTTTGTCTTTGTCTTTGAGGTAATTGACTTAAGCTTTCTCTCCAAAATGACAATAATAGCCTTTGCAAGAACAAAAAAAATTATAAAAATAATAGCTGCCCTTATATAAGGGTTCATCAAAAGCTCTGCAAAAAATCCTCTCACAGCATTTATCTCCATGTCTGACTAATAATAAAACGAGCTTATTTATAATTTTCTTCCTATTTTGCAATAGTTACAGGCTTCATTTCCTTGACTTTAATAGAATAAGAGCACGGAAGCTTCTTTGATGCCCTTTCCAGCGCCTTCTTTCCAGTCTCAAGAGCACCCTTGTTAACCCTCAAGAGCATAATTCTCTGCCCTTTTCTTATCTGCGCAGCAGAGCCAATAGGCTTTCCAAAAGACTTTTTCATTCCAGTTGACATCCTGTCAGCACCAGCACCGCTTGCCAGGGGATTTTCCCTTAATATATGAAAAGGATAAACCATAATCTTTAGGAAATATCCTCCTTTTCCAATCTGCTTTTCAAGAACCCTGTTTGAGGTTTGCCTTGCAGACTCAAGAGCATCATGCCTTATCTGAAGCTCAGCCTTTGAGACAAGCTCAAGCTCACAGCTAAACTCCTTCTTAGGGTCACCCATCTCATACCTTACAATCTTGATATGGGGGCTTGCCCTGATAAAAGACTTTTCCCTGAACTTGGAAACCCTTGTATAAGGCCTCTCAAGCCTCCTGTAAGCCACAAACTTTCTTAGTCTTGCCATGATTTTCAAGGAAAAGCAAGTAATTTAAAAAGCTTTCTAAACAAAAAAATCATTAATCAAATATAAATAAAAAAGAAAATAGAAACCTTTTTATACAATTAGTATATTAGTATAGTTTATCTAAATAAAGAAATATCAGAAAGAGGTGGTATTTAAATGAGAATCATGCCCATTAAATCAAAGAAAGGCGGACTTGAGATTTCTATTAACACCATTGTTGTTTTGATTTTAGCTATTACAATGTTAGGATTAGGTCTTTATTTTATAAGGAACCTTTTTGGAGGCACAGTAAGACAATTCGAGGAAGTTGGCTCAGACATTGAGAGGCAGATGATTGAGCAAATGGAAAGCGAGCCAGGCAGATTAATAATGAGAGAACACAGGATTACTCTGAAAAGAGGTGAAACAAGGAGGCTTTTCTATGGAATAAGGAATGAAATAAATCGTCCTGAGAATCCAGGTTTCCCTATAGATATTAGATGTGACTATGTCTTTGCTGGCGCGAGCACTGGTGGGCAAGCAGCAAATCCAGGTCATATTAGGTTTGAAACAGTTCCTAATGCAAGAGTTGCCCCAGATGATATAAGAGTTTTTCATGCAATTGTTAATGTAGATCCAAATGCAGTTCCTACAACTTATGAATGCCGGATTAGAGTAGAGCCAAATTATGCATCACAAAGTTTCTTCGTAGAGGTGACTAGATAATTTAAAATGGAACTCAAAAGCTCTTTTTTATTTTTTTTTCCAATCAGCCTTTTATTGCTTGCTCTGTTGGTTGTAAGTGGCTGCGGAAAGGAATGCGAGTTTGATGCAGACTGCCACATATCCACTCCATCTCATCTCAGAGAACTAAATCCACAATGCTTTGATTATTCAGTAAGGTGCATTGAAAATGCCTGTGTGCCTAGTGAAAGAATACATTCCAATTGCTGCGGCAATAACAGGTGCGAGCCAGGACAAAACGAATGCACATGCCCTCGGGACTGCGGCCCCTGCGAAGGCAGGCCAGAGATATCTGTTACACAGTTCACGACACAAGAAGCACAATTTCTCAAGTATGCATGCAATGCCCAGGATGAATGTGTTTTGTCTCTTGATCCAGCAGATGTAGGAAGAATTGACATGCTAAATGAAGCTGACATAAGGAATGTGGGCAGAGTTGAGTTAATTGTAAATGCTGACCAGCCATTTGATGTCAGAAACTCAGAATTCAGATTTGAATTATCAGTTAAAGACTCAGAAAAAGA
>PWVO01000001.1 GCA_003561825.1 Candidatus Woesearchaeota archaeon
AAAAAGATTAGCATGCCTCAGCCTCAGAAAAGGATATGCAATAATTATTGACAGCCCTATCATGTGCAGAACCCCGAAAAAAACAAACCCTTCTCCGAGAAAAATCCATGTTGCCAGAGTAACAAGCATTCCGCACAAAAAAACAAAAGCCCCTCTTCTGAAAAACTTAAAATAACTTAATCTTCCTTTTCTGATCTGCCTTGAATAGCTGAGGTAAAGAGCAGCCCCAGCAAGAAAAACAAACAAGAAAGCAGTAATCTTACCGAAGAAAAGCCAGAACCCTGAACCAATGCTTATTTCTTTTACTTCAAAAAAAGCAAGATTAAAAACAAAATGAAAAACAACCATCATAAGAATAGCAATTCCCCTTAAAAAATCAACCTCCCAGAACCTTTCTGCCAGCTCTTTTTTATGCATCTTTTTTACATTAAGAAGCTGATATTTAAAATCTACTTTTACTCATACCTCAATGCATCAACAGGCCTGAGCGAGGAAGCCTGCCTTGCAGGAGCAACACCAGAGATAATCCCTATGAAAAAAGAAAAAGACAAAGCCCCGAAAATAAGCCAAAGCGGAAAAGCAGCAACAAGAAGCCCTTCCCCAAGAACCTGCGCAGCTGCAATCTCAGCACCTTTGGCAATCCCAAGCCCCACAAGAACACCAACAGCGCCCCCAATAAGCCCGTAAATCCCTGCCTCAATAAGAAAAATCTGCATAATATCAGAATTCTTAGCCCCAATTGCCTTCATAATCCCGATTTCTTTAGTCCTTTCAAGAACAGAAGTGTACATAGTGTTCATAATGCCCACGCCGCCCACAACAAGGCTTATTGATGCAATAGAAATAAGCACAGCCTGCACAATCCCGAGAACAGTGTTCATCCTCTCCAGAAGCTGGTCAAAAGTCTGCACAGAAAAAGTCTCTTCCCCTTCTCTTTCACCCCTTGACCTTCTCAGCTCTCTTTTTAAGTCATCAATAACATCATTTGGCTCAACACCGCTCCTGACCTTTGCAATAATAACAGAAAGGTCATCATCGTCAAAAATCTCCCTTGCAGCATCCATAGTCACAATAACAGAGCGGTCATCAGGAGGGTTTCCAATCCTCTTCATTATGCCAACAACAGTATAGCTTCTTTCATTAATAATTATCCTGTCCCTTAATCTAACCTCCCTGTCAAAAACATCACCATTTGCAACACTGTGCCCTATAATGATCCTGCTGTTATCACCTTGCCTCAAATTCCTTCCTCTTTCAATCTCAAACTGCTGCATCTCCTCAATAATCTTCATAGAATCATCAGTAGGAATTCCGCTCACAAAAGTGTACTTTCTATCTCCTTTGAACTCAATATAAGTTCCTTTTGAGAGCATGCCGCCTGCAGTCTCTATTTCCCTTACTCTCTCAATCGCCCTTACATCATCATCAGTAAGCTTGCTTTCAGCATATCCTGCAAGAAAAAACTCTCCTCCGCCAGGCATTATCATAATCTTGTCAGTGCCCATCATCTCAAACTGGGCAGTTATAGAGTCCTGAAGCCCCTGGCTTACAGAAATAAGAGAAACAACAGCAGTAATGCCAATAAAGATACCAATCATAGTAAGCCATGACCTTAGCTTCCTGTTCTTTATTCCATTGATTGCAAACCTAGAATAATCTTTTATCATATTAAGCCCAATAAACTAATGGTGGTGATGCTTTTCTTTTGCTTTCTTTCTTTTCCAGAGATAATATACTGCAAGGCCAAGAGCAATAATTACAACAACAGTCCATGTCCCGCCAGACCCGCTTCTGCATCCAGCAATCCCATATCTTGCAGCTTCTTTTGCATCATAAACATCAAGATAAATTATTTTCTCTTCCTCATATCTCCGGTTATTTGCATCCATATAAGAGTATTCAACAGTCAAAGGCACTCTTTTTTCATCACTTTCAACAAAGATCCTGAAATCAGCAATCTCATAGTCATCAGAATAAACATGGCCAATATACACATTGTCTGATGACACTATCTTTATCCCATCACTCTCTTTAAGCCTTACATCAAGAAACCTGACATCAGTTGTTCCTTTGTTCATAAAATTAATGCCAATAGTAACTGCCCCGCTGCATACCTTAGATGGCTCTGCAATCAGCTCTAAAACAGGCTCTCCGCCAACAATTATGCTTATAATCTCATTCCTTGAGTAGCTGTTGCCCAGATAATCAGTATATTCAATAGTCAAAGGCACCTTGTATATGCCTGCACTGGTGTCCTGGCCACTGGCCAAGCTGAAGCTTACAATCTTTTTTTCACCAGGCATGATATTCCTTACAGCCTTCTGGCTTGATCCGTCAAGAGGAAAAAAAGGAAGCTCCTCATAAGAAACAGAAGCAGCCCCCTGAAGCACAGTTATCAGCTCAAGCTTAACCCTTACATCTTTTATTGGCGAGGATGCAAAATTCTCAAGCTCAATATTAAGCACGCCCTTTTCTCCGGGAGGCATAGGGCTTGGCGAATAAGCAACATTATTTACATTAAGAATAGCATCATGCATTCCAACCCTTATAAGGTATCTCCTGGGGCTTATCCATGTCTTTCCCTCATCAAAGCTGTACCTAAGCTCAACCTCATTGTCCCCCATTACAGCATTCTCATCAACCCTCAGCCTGTAGCTTACAACAACCCCCCTGTCACCAATCTGCCTTCCCCACACACTTCCAATCCTTCTCAAAGCACTTTCCCCAGGGTCAAGAGAAAAAGGAAACTTGGGTATAAGCTCAACAATAACATTCTCAGCCATCTCAGTTCCAGTATTCTCAATCTTCCACTTGACCTCAACATACCTTCCTGGCTCAGCAGGGTCAGGCTGCTGGTTCACAAAATATCCTTCAACAGCATACATGTCAAAAGTATCCCTGTCCCTTGCCTCAATATGAACATAAGCAGAAGTACTGCAGGCAGAAAAAACAATCATCAAAGCCAAGATTCCAGTTATAATCTCTTTTTTCATCTTTACCTCTTTTATAAGCCTCTAGAAATATTTTACCCTTTAAATAAATTATGGAACAAGCTTCCTTATCCACAGGCCAATAACCTTCTTTAATATTTCCGCAGCAAACAAAAAGTCATTTTTCTAGGCGTGAAAAATTCAAAATAAGAAGCTTTTTAAATAAAGCAAAATTCTAGTTTCATATTCCAGCACCAGCTGGTGGAAGGTTTGAGACTATCGTAAAAAATGAAAAGACCCTCATCGGAATTGACGAGAAAATCGTTCTCTGAATTGTCTTTGCCAGTCCAACCTATATCAAATTCTAAAACCCAAAGCAGGAGGTGTCTAAAATGAACTCCCTTGGAAACCATCTCCTGATTGAGATGTACAACTGCAATCAGGAGACAATAAACAGCTCAGAGAAAGTAGAGCAGATGCTCATAAAAGCAGTGGAGATATCCGGTGCAAACATCATAAAGCCAGTATTCCATAAATTCAATCCACACGGAATAAGCGGCGTAATAGTAATCGCAGAATCACACTTCTCAATACACACATGGCCTGAATACGGCTACTGTGCCCTTGACATATTCACCTGCGGCGAGAAAATAAACAGCCAGAAAGCCCTTGAATACCTAAAAGAGGCATTTCAGGCAGAGTCATTATCAGTAGTTGAAACAAAAAGAGGCATACTGAACATCTCAGTTGAAAAGCTTAAGCACAAGCCAGATTAATCTTTTTATATAACAGAAATTTCTTGAAATCCAACAATACAAAACAAAGGAGTGCAAAATGAAAAAAACAGAAGACATAAGAGAGGAATTCGAAAAAACAGGCTCATGGGGCATGCTCACTAGCATAGACCTGCATGAATGCAGCCTGGAAACAATGACAGACAAAGAAAAAATAAAAGCCTATGTCAAAGAGCTTTGCAGAAGAATAGGCATGAAAACCTTTGGTGAGACATTAGTCATTAAATTCGGCGAAGACCCAAAAGTAGCAGGATTCTCAATGACACAGCTCATAGAAACAAGCCTTATCTCAGGCCATTTGCAGACAATAGCAGAAATATTTATATAGACATCTTCAGCTGCAAATTCTACGATCCTTACGAAGCAGCAGAATTCACAAAAGAGTTTTTTGGCGCAAAGGAATATAAAATAAATAT
>PWVO01000100.1 GCA_003561825.1 Candidatus Woesearchaeota archaeon
CCACCTTGCAAAAAAAAACATAGACTTTATTGGCAATTTCACAGACCACCAGACAGGCTATTCAATAATACTCAACTCAATGGAGCATGATAGGACAATACTTAAGTTTTCAGGAGCAAATGACTACCTTTATTACAAAGACATAGACAAGTCAAAGATATACTCAAAATGGATTTACCTTACATCAATGGTAGACGAGTCATACAAGACACTTGAAAGCCTCTCATCTCTTGCCAAAAAAAGAAAAATCAAAGTCGCATTCAACCCTTCCAATTATGTTATCAGAAAAGGCAGGGCTTTTCTTTCAAAGATAATGAAAAACACAGACGTATTTCTTGTAAACAGGCACGAGGCAGAGATGCTCTGCCATGAGAAGGACATAAAAAAGCAGCTTTCACTAATAACAAAGATGGGCCCCAGAATGGCTGTTATAACAGACGGGCCAAGGGGAGCTGCATTCTCTGACAGGAAAGCTTCATGCTACATCAAGGCCCACCCCATAAAGGCAGTGGAAGTAACAGGTGCAGGAGACACATTTGGCTCAAGCTTTGTTGCAGGACTGATAATAAAAGGCGATTATCGGTTTGCCCTTAAGCTGGCACTTGCAAATGCAGAGTCAGTGATACAGACAAGAGGGGCTCATGAAGGCATACTTCCGCTTGCAAAAGCAATGATTGCAGCAAGAAAGCCAGCCAAGATCATCAGCCTCGGCTCATAGCTTTGATTTTCTTTAGCTCTATCACAAGCTCATCTTTCTTCTTGTAGCTGTCATAAACATCTGCTATCCTGTTGTGCAGCGATGCAATCTCTGGGTCTTTCCTTACATTTTCCATCCACCCAGGGCTGTTTACAGTTCCCATTAAGCTTTTCTTAAGGTCATCTTCTATCCTGGGGATATCTTTAATTGCATCTTCTTTTGAGCTGACAATCTCTTTAAGAGGCTCATAAATCTCAACCATAAGGTTGTATGCATCAACAAGGCTCTTTTTTGCCCTTATCCTCATCATAAGATGGTGCTCATAAGAAATCTCTCTTAAGCATGATATGAAATAAGAGGCAGCATTCATCCTTTCTTCATTATCAGAGCTTTTTTTTGCACATTCCTTAAGCCTTCTCAGGCTTTCAAGCAGCATCTTTATTTTAGGCTCTTGTTTTGAAATCTTTTTAAGTGCGCTGCTGCCCAGCAAGAGGCTAACTGGGCTGAGAAGCTCATCCAGATTTATTTTCTCTTTTATTTTCTTTCTTCTTGATGTTATTTCCCTTAACTGCAGGTAAGCAGATTTAAGCGCCTGCCTTGACTCCCCAAGCTCTTTTTTCCCTGCTAAAAAGCTGTATGCTTTTTTGCCTGCCTTTAATTCAAGCCTGTAAATAATATCATCCTGAAGCCTGATAAGCTTTTTCTTTTCCCCGGCATCTCTCTCAGTTATTCTTTTTTCCTCAGCAGCAGCTTTTTTCTCATCATACCTGAGCCTGCTTCTTGCAGCAGTAACAGCAGCTGTGCCTGAAATAATAATAAGAGGCATCCACATGTAAAATATTCTTAAGTCATCCATGTACTGCATTGAATACACATAGCTTGCAATAATCAGCAGAATAGTTGCAGAGGCAATTGCAGCTGCATATATCTTTATCCTTCTTGGCCTGTACTTAATAATTGCTTTCCTGTATGCCTCAATCTTTTTTCTTCTTATCTTGGACATGTAAACAGTGTCAAAGCAAGTGCAGGCAAGGATTATTATTCCTGCGAGAATTACAAAAAACCACGGGAAAAAAAGAATTCTCATAGGCATCTCAAGCTCCGGAAGCCTCGGCACAGGATCAACACATGGCGGGCAAGGGCCTCCGCAGTCAATCCCTTCCTCGCATAGTATAGAGCCATCAGGCATTCGGTGGCAGTTCTGAATCCCGTCATAGCATGTGGGGCATGGCGGGCAGGGCCCTCCGCAGTCAATCCCTTCCTCGCACAGGATTGTGCCGTCTGGCATCAAATGGCAGTTCTGTATCCCGTCGTCGCAAGTGGCCGGAGGGATATAGTCGCACTCCCTTCTTTCAGGAGGCCTTTGCCTTGTTGTTCCGCACCTGTTGACATCAACACATCTTCTTGTTTCATAGCCGTCTGGCATGCACTCAGACCAGGGAGTGCATTCCCACTTCTCATGGCAGAGATATGTCTCCCTTATCTCAGGCCTTAGCCTTTCAAGCTCCTCATCATCAATATCTTCCCCAATCCCCGGCGGCAGAGGAGGGCATGGCCCGCAGTCCTCTGGGCAGTTAAGGCAGTTTTCCCCAATGCCGCAGTATCCGTCGCCGCAGTAAGGCCCCCTTACAACAGTGAATATTATCACTTCATAAACAGTAAAAATCCCGTCAGTGACTGATATGTTTATTGAGTGGTTCCCAACATCCTCAAGCCTGGGCGTGAAATTAATCCATCCAGTATATGGGTCTATATTGAAAAAAGTGCTGTTGTCCATAAAAGTAAGGTTGTCAAAATTAGGGTCAGTTGCATTTACCTTGAATGAGAAAGGCTCTCCTTCTATTGCTATCAGATTCCCTATTGGGTCAAGAATAGGCGGCAGCTCATACTGGTGCACAGTAATATTAAGGATTCCAGAGGTGTTAAGCCTGCTGTCGCTGCATGTAACAAGCACTGAGTGATTGCCAACATCCGGCCTAAGGGGAGTCCAGTTTATAAGGCCAGTGTAAAGGCTTATGTTAAACAGGGTTGTGTTTACATAATAGGTTATAGTGTCCCAGTAATTAAGGTCAGAGCAGTTAATGTCATAGAGCAGTGTAAAGGTCTCATTAACATGCTGGTGCGTCAGGTTATGCTCGAAATAAGGAGGGAAATTCTGCGCAGCAAGGTCAAGCTGCTTAAATGACTTTGGCTCCCAGGTGTTATCCCCGAACATGACAGCCCTTTCATTGTTTATGAAGAAAAAAAGCTCTCTGCTTTCCTGTGCACTTTCATTGAACTCAGCATACTCGTCATCAAACATACATGACATAAGCCCATAATAGCCTTCGTTCTGCACAGTAAACTGGCCGCAGAGCACATCTTCAGAGTCATATGCTGTGACATTCATCCCTTGAGTAGCATTAGTCCAGTTTATTGATGCTGTTCCGTAAAATTCAGCAGGGATTACAGGGAATGCAATGCTTTGTGCAGCTAAAGCAGCAAATAAAAAAAGAGACAAAAGTGCAATCACTTTTTCTTTGCCTGCAATCCTGAATCTAAATAACATAAAGCATTCTGTCCTCTGACATTTTTATCCAGTAGCCCCTGAAAGGCTCCATATCCTCAATAGTGCCGTCATTTGAGCTAGAATTAAAGTAATAATATTCTTCTTCAGCAGCATCATAGCTCCATATTATCTCAAAGCTTGAATTAATCATTTCAAGCGCGCCTGAGATGTTCTTAGACTGGTTTGCAGGATAGCCTATAAGGTTCCATCCAGTTTTTAGAGAAATTTCATCAGGCTGGATAATTATCCCTTCAACATAAAAGCTGCTTTTATTGTGCATATTTATCCAGTACCCCCTTTTCTGGTCTATATGCTTTAAGTCATGAACAACCCACTCAGGAAGCCCTGGCTTGTATGCTTTCCATGGGTCAGCTTTATCCTCTGCATAGTATGCATGCACAGAAGAGAAATTGCCTGCTATTGAGGAAAGCACATTTTCAGCTGACTTGTTTGGGGCAAGGCATGGAATAGAGATCAGGTTCCAGGCTTCATGGAACTCAGCTCTGCACTCATGCTCAACCTCAAGGCCCTTTACATAAGTTTTTGTTATTGTAAAGCCAGTAATTGATGGATCATCAAGAAGAATTATCAGAGGAACAGAAACTATTATAGCGGAGAAAATAATTACTGATATAATTAAGCTTATTTTTTTTGTAGCTGGCAGCATTTTTGCATTTTTTCTGTTTTTGTTTTTTCATGTTCCATTGCATTTGTTTTTTACACGGCTATTTCCCTGCCTTAAAGATTCCCTGCAAGAGAGTTGCTTGCCTCAATAATATGCGAGTCAATACCACAAAAGCCGGGATTTTCCCTTGATATTTTAGCTTCTTTTGTCCTTGCATTGCTTTTTGGCCTGATGCTTTTTGCAGCAGACCTTATGTGCCTTATGAA
>PWVO01000009.1 GCA_003561825.1 Candidatus Woesearchaeota archaeon
AATAGTATCATCATTTGCATCAGGAATGAGTGCAGGCACAATAATATTATCAACCCTGATCAAAGGCCTCATCATAGTAGCAATACTTGCCCCACTAAGCTATTACATACTTCCAAAGCTAAGCAGCTTTTTTGCAAAATCACAGGAATTCTTATTCCTTTTTTCAGTAGCATGGGGACTTGGCCTTGCATCAATGTTCTATTACGCAGGCTTTTCAATAGAAGTAGGGGCATTAATAGCAGGAGTAATGCTCTCAATGTCGCCTTACAGCCATGAAGTTGGCTCAAAACTAAGGCCGCTGAGGGACTTCTTCATAATATCATTCTTCCTTTTGCTCGGCAGCCAGATGATATTCACAGACATAACCAGAATAATTGTGCCAGCACTTATTTTCTCGCTTTTTGTGCTTATAGGAAATCCAATAATAGTAGTAATACTCATGGGCAGGCTGGGCTATACAAAAAAAACATCTTTCATGGCAGGCCTCACCGTAGCGCAGATCTCAGAATTCTCTCTCATACTCATAACACTTGCAGTAAGAGTAGGCCACATACAGAGAGACATTCTATCATTTGTCACACTAATAGGCCTGATAACAATAGCAGGCTCAACATACATGATAATGTACTCAGACAGAATTTTCCCCTTAATCTCGCGCTACTTGTCGATATTTGAGAAAAAAAACATAAAAGAAAAACAGATGTCAGATTGCACATACGATTACATCCTCTTAGGATACAACAGGATAGGCTTTTCAATTTTGAAGTCATTCTCAAAAATAAGCAAAAAATACGCAATCATTGACTTCAACCCCGAAATTGTCAAATCACTTATAAAAAAAGGAATTAGATGCATTTACGGGGATGCAGATGACATAGAGTTCCTCCAGGAATTAAGAATAGACAAAGTTAAGCTCATAGTATCAACAATACCAGATCCTGATACAAACCTGCTTGTCATAAAAAAAGTAAGGGCCAAAAACAAAAAAACAGTAATAATAGCAACAGCAAGGCAGATAAAAGAGACATTTGAGCTGTACAAGGCAGGGGCAGACTATGTTATACTTCCTCACTTCCTAGGAGGCCAGCATGCCTCACAGCTAATAGAAAAGGCTAAGGGCAGCAAAAAGCATTACCGCATAGAAAAGCAAAAGCAGATAAAAGAACTCAAGGAAAGGCTAAAAGAAGGCCATGAGCATCCAAAGACAAAGCTAAACTGAAACAAAGCAATTAAAACACCATTCTAAGCCTTTTTTAAAAAAATTCCAAAAGATTTACCATAATCAATTATTCTTTATTCCTGGATAAGAAAAATTTGGTTTTTCCAGAAGTTTATTTGAAGAATTTTATTATTAGAAAATCATAAAACTAAATAACAGTAATCTTTTCAAACTCAATTGAATTTCTTGTACATGCAACTGTTGAGCCCTCATGCCTGATCCTTGGTGTAATCCTCACTTTCATAATCTCTCCATAAATATTGATATTATAGTTAATCTCTCTTGAGAAAGGATGGCCTATTCTTATCGAAGAATCCCTCAAATCAGCAACATAAGTTTCCCTATCGCCGATAATCGTCACCATCAACTGAGAAATATCCCTGCTCCCTGAATTAAGAACAGTAAACCTAACAATCCTGTCAGCATTAATATAGCTTATCTGCTCAACACCCCCTATCTTCTCAATATCAATAGAAACACCCCTGCATGCCTCAACCATTTCCTGATCCAGGCCGTGCAGATCAGGATCTCTTCCCCAGCTCATTACAACTGCGCCAAGAGCAACAGCAAAAGCTATAAGAAGTATTGTTGCAATCAAAGGCGAAATCCCCTTTTTTCCCTTTCCCATCATATAAAATGCTTTCATCTTTTTATTTAAATCTTTTCATTCTTCCTGTTAAGCACTATTATCAAAACATATAGAGGAACAACAAAGCATGAGAGTATTATCCCCAGTGCCAGAAAAACAAGTCTGAGGCCAAAAACCTGGGCAACATAAGACCCTAATGGTATAAACAAAATATAAGGCAAAGCTATCAAAAACCCATATGTAAGAAAATAAGCCTTCCTCTGGTCTTCGCGCATTAAGTCTGAAGCAAGAAGGCCATGCGCAAACCCAACAATAGCTGCCCCTATTATGCCAAGAAGAGTGCCCATAGATATTGCCACAAGGTTTGTAGGGTTATAATAATAAGTGAGAGGCATTATTGCCATAAGCAGAGTGCCAAAAACAAGCATAGGAAATTTGCCATAGGCCTTGGAATTGCTCTTTACAATGCCTGGGGCAAAAAAAGAAGCCATAAGAGCTATCAAAAAAATAGCTGCCACATTCATAAACCCACCAAAGTAAGAACCCCAGAATGTCTCATAAATATAAACAGCATAATAAGAATTCCCCAGAGTCTGCACAAAGCCAGTAACTGTGCTAGCAATAAAAAGCACAAGCAGGGCCTTGTTCTTTGTAAAAAGCGGAAAATTATCCCTAAAGCGGCTAAGATGAACCCTGAAAACATATGAGAGGCTGACATCAGAAGAAAAATTCTCGTGCTTCTCCCTGATAAGAGACAGAACATAGCCTGAAATGAAAAAGCAGATAGCTGCAACAAAAAAAACAACCAAATAGCCATAAACCCATAAATTCGCGCCAAAAACAGAAAAAGGCACTCCAGTTGCAGGAAACTTATCCATAAGATAGCCTGCTGCAAGAAGGCAAAACGAAGTTATAATAATCCCATAAACAGTGATATACCTTAGGAAATGGTTCTTTTCTTTAGCAAGAGACCTTCTCAAAAGATTCTGGTAAAGCCCGCCATAAGAAACAGCGCCGATGCTGCTGACTATAAGTGAAACAGCAAAAAGCATAACTGACCTAGTAAAGATTGAGATAGCAATAAGCATAAAGCTGAAGGCAAGAACAATCCCTGTCAGTCCAATAAATTTTTTCTTAACTGGCCTGAAATTCGAATAATCGTCAAGAAAAGAAGTCAGAAGCACACCAAGCAAAGCCCTTAAGCCATTTAAGATTCCAAGCAAAAAATAAGATGCGCCTATATTAAAAAAGAGAATATTAACAAAATGCTGGGAGCCAAAGCCATAGCCAATCCTGTCAAAAAACTCCTTAATGCATACCTTCTTTGAATTACTGGCTTCCTCAGTTTTCTTGTAGCTCAAAGCCTTGCCAGAAAAAGAAAGCAGCTCCCTGTCAATATCATTAGCAGTGCCCCCTTTTTTTATAAGGTCTTCCCTAATCCTGTCCATAGAAAAACCTTTTTTCAGCCCCTTTTTTACATCATTAGTAATTCTGCCCATTACAACTATACAATTTTTGTTCTGTATTTATAAACATTTCGTTTGTAACATGTATAATGCACTTCATCAAGCATTGTTCTTTTTTTCAAGCCTCCAGCAGCCAACCCTAATCCTGTGGATCCTTTTCTTATGAAAATCATAAACAGCCTTAATCGGAAGATTAAAATGCCACAAGTGAGTAATCCCAAACCCCATATCTCCTGAAAGAGAGTCAATAAACCTATCAGACCCTGACTTATGAAAGCTGTAAACAATGCCTGAAACAGAAAAAGATTTCAGCAAAAAATCCCTGTCAGCATGCTTCTTCCTAGTGCCAAAAGGAGGGTTCTGCAAAACAGTATCCACCCTATCCCCAAAATCTGAAACATCCTTATTCACAAAAAAAGCTTTGCCATTAAAACTCATCCCACTATGCTTTTCCAAAAAAACAGAATTTTCTTTCAGGATATCCAATAATCGCGCGTCACTGTCAACAAAAAAAACCTTTTTAGCCCCAAGAAGCAAAGCCCCGAGCCCAAGAATGCCTGTGCCGCAGCCCAGATCAGCAATAACTTTTCCTTTAATGTCACCAAGATAAAAAGCATTCCATAAAACATCTGCAGCTGCCTCAGAATCAGTAGTATACTGCTCAGCCTTAATCTCAGGATTTTCAAAAGACTTAAGCTTTGACAGCAGTATTGCAAGCGAGGATTTTGAATTAATCATTAAGTAGCAAAATAAATCTTTCTTTTTTTAAAAGTTTTTATTTTTAGAAAGGTTTTTAAGTAAGCTATCAAATCAAAAATTGCCTGGGGTGATGTAGATTATCGATACCTTCA
>PWVO01000168.1 GCA_003561825.1 Candidatus Woesearchaeota archaeon
TCTTTTGAGCTTATTCTTTCTGACAGCTCAGGCAAGAGCCTTAATTACAAGTATTGGGGAAGCAGTGATGAGGAGAGGGTAAGGGAGCTTTACAATTCTATTGGAGAGGATTCTGTTGTTCATGTTCAGGGCAAGGTTTCAAGCTACAGGGGCAATCTGCAGCTTGCGACTAATGAGCCTATGAAGATAAGGGCTCTTAAGCCAGGGGAGTATAATGCTTTTGATTTTATAAGGCCTGCAAAAAGTGATGCTGAGATGCTTTATTCTGAGATTAAGGGAGCTATATCCAGTGTTAAGAACAGCAGCCTGAGGAGGCTTTTGGTTAATATTTTTGAGGATCCTGAGATTAAGGATAAGCTTAAGAAGCATCCTGGGGCTATTGAGATTCATCATAACTGGCTTGGAGGGCTTCTTGACCATATTATTGAGGTTTTGAGGTATTCACTGCTTTCATGCAGCATGTTTCCTGAGCTTGACAGGGATGTTGTTGTTGCAGGTGCTTTGCTGCATGACATCGGAAAGCTTGATGAGCTTGCTGTTACCTCGAGGATTAAGGCCTCTGACCACGGCCAGCTTCTGGGGCATATTGTGCTGAGCTGTGTTTTTGTGTCTGCTAGGATGGATGAGGCTGGTGTTGGAGAGCCTCTTAAGAGCAAGGTTCTGCATGTTATTGCAAGCCACCACGGGATGCTTGTTTTCGGGTCCCCTAAGGAGCCTATGTTTCCTGAGGCAGTTGCTGTGCATTTTGCTGACCAGATGAGCTCGCAGGTGTCTGAGCTTATTGAGTTTTCAAAGAGCGCAAGGGAGGACACTGACGACAATTTTATGTTTCACATGAGGAAGCAGCGCAATATATACTTAAGATGAGGTTTTGAAGATGAATTATTACAAGAAAAAGGCTATTTACTCGCTGATTTTTATTACTGCTATTTTTGCTGCTGCTTTTTTTATTGCTTATCTTAATATGAAGCAGGGCACTCTAATATTCAGCTTAGGCATGCCTGACGGGGCTGAGAATGTTATTGTGATGTTTCTTTCTGTTGTGGCCATTGGCAAGGCTGTTTATGAGATAAGCAGCATTGGGCTTGCGAGAAACCATAAGGCTGGTTAAGGCAGGCCTGAGGTTAATATTTCTTTTATGTCCTGATGCTCCAGCAGAGAGCAGTTGAGCCTTCCGCCTACCTGGCATACTATTTTTGATGCTGCAAGTGAGGCAAGCTCTCCTGATCTCTGCATGCTTATTCCTTTTATTATTCCATATAGTATTGCTGCTGCGTAGATGTCGCCTGCTCCTGTTGTGTCTTTTGCATCTACTCTATAGGGCTTTATTTTATGTATGTGGCCTTTTTCTGAGATCAGAGAGCCTTCTGGGCCGAGCTTGAGACAGACTATGCCTGCGTAATGCTTAAGGGCCTGCATTGCTTTTTGCTCGTCAGAAATGCCTGTGAATGCTTCTGCCTCTTCTCTGTTCAGGAAGAGTATGTCTGCGTTTTCTTTTGTGAATTGCTTAAGAAAGCTGAGGTTTCTGGCTATGAGGCCCGGGTCTGCCAAGTCTATTGATATTAGGGTGCTGCTTTTTTTTGCTGTTTCTGATGCTTTTACTACTGTGTTTTTTAGGTTTGAGTCTTCGAGCTGGTAGGCAGTTGTGTGGAATATTTTTGAGCTTATGATGTAATCTTCTTTAAGGTCTTCTGGCAGAAGATGTGCTGCTGCTCCTAGGTTTACGATGAATGTCCTTTCTTTGTCTGGTGTTACTAGTGTAAGTGCTGTGCCTGTGGGCAATGTGCTGTGCTTTACTACTTTTGACACTATGCCTTTTTTTTCAAGGTCTGAGATGAACATGTCCGCGTATTTGTCTGTGCCTGTTTTTCCCAGGAAAGCTGTGCTTAATGAAAGCCCTGCTGCGCCTGACATTGTGTTTGCTGTTGAGTCTCCTGATGTGGCTTTGATTTTCTGGGTGTGGAATGCTGAGAGGATTTTTAGTGATTTTTTTTCATCAACAAGGTTTAGGTTGCTTTTTTTTATGCCCATGCTTAATATTACTGCCTCTTCCACTTCTATGAATATGTCTATTAATGGCGAGCCTATGCCGAATATGTCTGTTGCTTTCATGTTTTTCTGGGGCTTGAGCTATATATTTAAATGTTGTGCAAGCAGGAAAATCAAAAAGATTTATATAAATGGCATGATTGGCCTTATGAAATGGAAACTTTTAATCAGGAAAAGGCTGTGCCTGACACTTCTGTTATAATTGAGGGCATATTGTCTGAGAAGATTAAGAAGGGCGAGATTAAGCCTAAGAAGGTTATTGTTCACGAGGCTGTTATTGCTGAGCTTGAGCACCAGATTAATTCAGGGAGGGAGACTGGGGCTGTTGGGATTGAGGAGATTAAGAGGCTTGGCGAATTGTCAAAGAAGATGGGTTTTGAGCTTGCTTTTGAGGGCAAGAGGCCTTCTTCTGCTGAGATTAGGTATGCGAGCTTTGGTGAGATTGACTCTATGATAAGGGGGCTTGCCTATGATGAGGGGGCTCTTTTTGTGACTTCTGACAGGGCTCAGGCTATGGTTGCTGAGGCCAAGGGTATTGAGACTTTTTTTGCTGAGGTTAGGAGAAAGGCAAGGAAGCTTAAGCTTGAGGGCTTTTTTGATTCTGAGACTATGAGTGTGCATCTGAAGGAGAATGTTGCTGCTTATGCAAAGAAAGGTGCTCCTGGAAACTGGAGGTTTGAGTCTGCTGGGAGCAGGAAGCTTTCAAGGGATGATATTGAGGGCATGAGCCACGAGATTGTGGAGGAGGCTAGGTCTGCAAAGGATGCTTTTATTGAGATTGAGAGAAAGGGGTCTATGATTGCTCAGATAAGGAATCTGAGGATTGTTGTGACTAAGCCGCCTTTTTCTGATGCATGGGAGATTACTGCTGTAAGGCCTGTGAAGACTCTTTCTCTTGAGGATTACGGGCTTTCTGAGAAGCTTAGGGAAAGGATTGAGAAGCAGGCTGAGGGGATTCTTATTGCTGGTGCTCCTGGGATGGGCAAGTCTACTTTTGCGCAGGCTCTTGCGGGTTTTTATGCTGAGAAAGACAAAATCGTGAAGACTATTGAGGCTCCGAGGGATCTTGTTCTTGGGGACAATATTACACAGTATGCTATTTCGCACGGGGATGCGCAGGAGATTCATGATGTTTTGCTGCTTTCTAGGCCTGACTACACTATTTTTGACGAGATGAGGAATACTTCTGATTTTCAGGTTTTTGCTGACCTGAGGCTTTCGGGTATTGGGCTTGCTGGTGTGATTCATGCCACTAATCCTATTGACGCTATCCAGAGGTTTGTGGGAAGGATTGAGCTTGGTGTTATTCCGCAGGTTATTGACACTGTTGTTTTTGTAAAGAATGGGGAGATTGGGAAGGTGCTTGGGCTTAAGATGGTTGTCAAGGTTCCCAATGGAATGACTGAGGCTGATCTTGCAAGGCCTGTTGTTGTTGTGAATGATTTTGAGACTGGGAAGAGCGAGTTTGAGCTTTATTCTTACGGGGAGGAGACTGTTGTTGTTCCTGTTGTGGGCGAGTATTCAAGCCCGCTCAAGAAGCTTGCTGCGCAGAAGATTAAGGAGAAGCTAAGTGATTATCCTGAGGTTTTTGATGTTGAGATGCTCTCAGAAAACAGGTGTGTTGTTTATGTTGCTCCCGGAAGTGCTGCAAAGATTATCGGAAGGCAGGGCAAGACTATTGAGGAGATTGAGAAGAGAATTGGTGTTAGCATTGATGTGAGGGAAGCTGAGAAGAAGAAAAGCGGGAAGCCTATAAGCTTTGACGCTGAGATTAAGAAGAAGAGCATTATTTTTCATCTTGACATGAAATATCATGACAGGGATATTGAGATTTTTGTGGGAGGGAATTATCTTCTTACGGCCAAGTCTGGCAAGACTGGCCTCATTAAGATCAAGCAGAGGAATAAGATTGCTGATATACTTTTTGGGGCCATCAAGAAAGGGGAGAAGATTGAGCTTTTTGGGTGAGGCATTCTGTTGCTGAAAAGATATTTTCATTCATAATAAAA